>NZIT01000054.1 GCA_002691725.1 SAR116 cluster bacterium
TTGACTTTATCCAGCATGATTAAATATCCCCATCATCAAGAGCAGATACGCGCATAATATGAATATGAATGACCGGACGTCGATCAACCATTTGACGCGCCAGGCGGCGTAAAGCCCCAGATAGTTTATCGGTAATCTTATCATCATTATTTCGATCTTTTTTTGTCATTGCCGCTAGTTCGTCTTCGATCTTTAACATCGCTTCTGCTAAATATGTGCTAGCTTTGCTGCCCTCAATGACACCGCTTTGGCTAATCATAGGGCTAGTGCATAACTCTGCTCTTTCGCTTAAAACAATGGCCGCCGACACTGTCCCATTCCACAGCATTTTCCGGCGGCTGGATAACGCATCATTATGCAGAGGTACAACATCGTCTCCATCAATCGTCATTAAGCCTGTCTCCGCCTCACCTTTGACGCTTGTGCCTGTGCGGCTAAGGCTGATGACATGGCCATTTTCTGGAATATAAACATTCGGAACCTGACACTGCCTGGCCAGATCAGCATGGGCGGCGACATGGCGTGACGTGCCATGCACAGGAATAGCAATCTCTGGCCTGATTTTCTGATACATCAGCGTCATATCATCTCTGGCAGGGTGGCCAGATACATGGATATCCGCATCATCGGCGGTGATGACCTTGATGCCACGGGCGATCAAATTATCATGGACTTTCTGAATAGCGACTTCATTTCCGGGGATTTCCCGTGATGAGAATAGCGCCGCATCGCCAGGCTCAAGCGAAACCATGTGATGCGTTCCATTTGCTACCCGTGTCATAGCAGATCGCGGCTCACCTTGTGATCCACTACAAATAAGCAAAATATTTTCGCGTGGGATTAATCCAAACTCCTCCATCGGAATCATATCTGGCCAATCATCCAAATAACCGCAAGATCGCGCCGCTTCATAGGCTCTGTTCAATGCTCGTCCGATCAGCATAGGGCTTCTCTCAGCTTCTCTTGCCGCCTCTATCAAGGAATTGAGACGCGCAACATTGCTGGCAAAACAGGTTACTGCCACTCGGCCTTTCTCGCCTTTGATAACATCTATTAGCCCTTGCCGCGCCACCGCCTCACTTGCCGTTGAACCCTCAACCATGGCATTGGTGGAATCGCCAATCATGGCAAGCACACCATCTTCACCAAGCTGATCTAACCGGTCAATATCAGATAATGGCCCTAATTGCGGATCATCATCAAACTTCCAGTCACCAGTATGAAAAATTGTCTCACCGCCAACATTGATGATCAATCCTGCGGGATCAGGGATAGAATGAGTAAGCGCCACCATCTCAATGTCAAAAGCGCCTATTTTTTGATGCTTATTATAATCCAGCACGCGCAACGGAATTGGCAGATCAGGACAGCGTTCTTTTAATTTTTGCCGCAGTAAAGCCATTGTAAAGGGTGAGCCGTAAATCGGGCATTTGATTTTTTCCCATAGATAAGGGATAGCGCCAAGATGATCTTCATGCCCATGGGTGACAACCAACCCCTGCAATTTATCCAGCTTATCATCCAAAAACCGTAAATCAGGCAGAACCACATCAACGCCAGGCATCGTCTCATCAGGAAAATTTATCCCTAAATCCACCATTAGCCATTGGTCATCATAATGATAGAGATTAGCATTCATACCAATCTCGCCTGAGCCACCTAATGGCACAAAGAGAATATCCGATGATTTCCAGTTCATAATGTGACCTGTTGCCGTTCAAAAATGATTGCTAGCCCTTTAAGGGTCAAGGTGGGGTCGTATATATTTATTATCGGACTAGCATCACAAAAGATAGCGCCTAAACCGCCAGTGGCAACAACCGTTGCATCAGGCGCATTAGCGTTATCCTTGATACGCGCAACTATGCCTTCAAAGAGGCTTATATAACCAAAAAATAATCCGCTATTCATAGCCGCAATCGTCGTTTTGCCAATAATCGGCAAATCTTTATGCCAATGCGCTGGATCAATAAGCGGCAATCTAGCCGCTGCCTGATAGAGAGCATCAATCGACAAGTTCACTCCGGGTGAGATGACGCCGCCGCAATATTCCCCCTCACCTGAGATATAATCAAAGGTCGTTGCCGTGCCAAAATCAATGACGATTGACGGGCAAGCATAAATAGAACTTACCGCCGCCGCATTGGCAATACGGTCAGCCCCAGCTTGTTCAGGCTTATCAATAGCGATTGTCACACCATGGCTTAAATCATCAGCGGTGAGAACATAACACGGCGCATCAATATAGCGGCCGGCAAAACGCCGCAATGCCGGCAAGGTTTCAGGCACAACGGTTGAGATCATAATGCCAGTAATATCGGCAAAGGTATAATCATGACTTTTCAAATGAAACGCCAACCATGAGGCATAATCATCAGCCGTAAAAGCAGGATCAGTAGATTTGCGCCAATTCAGAAACTGATCTTTACCTTGGCGTAATCCAAATACGATATTTGTATTTCCACCATCTATGACGAGAAGCATAATTGATATCCATCTTGGCTAGACCAAATAGCGGCTAACCCTTGCCTGTAATTAGTGTTTAGCCTGTTCTGCCGGAAGTTCTGCCGAGCGTTCTGCCGGGCGCGCTCTAGTAACATCACCTGCTGATATTGATAGCATGCCCTCGCTATCCGTTTCTAGTTGCATTGTACCATTAGCATGGATTCCCCTGAATCGCCCATATATCATTTGATCTTGATTAAGGGTTAAAGCAATATTTTCATTCAGAAATGCCGCCATATCTGTCCATGGCTTAATAAATGGGGTGAGCGCCTCTTTATCCCAAAGGTTTAGATCATCTTTGAGTTGCGACAGAAACTGATCCCGAAAACCATCACTATCAACCGGCTCTAGTGTATGATCTGACAATGCAGTGGCAGGCCAATTTTGGGCTTCTGCTTTTGGCGTTTTTGTCAGATTCACACCAATGCCGATAATGATAGCACCGTTATAGACCTCTAATAAAATACCAGCAATTTTTTGATCCGCCACCAAGACATCATTTGGCCATTTCAGGCTGATTTGTGATGGCTCAATACATCCCCCCAAGGTTTTCGCCAAGGCCAGGCTAACAACCAGCGATACCCCCGGCCAGTCTTGCTGTGGCTGCGATGGGGTAATAATGACCGAAAGATAGAGATTACCCTTTGGCGAGTACCAGATACGATCATTTCTGCCACGGCCTTTTGTTTGAACATGCGCCTGAATAACCGTGCCTGATGCGGCATTATCATCTATCGCCAAGCGTGCCAGATCAGATGTGCTGGATACCTTTTCAACAACAGAGAGCGCCAGCTTTGAAATCACATTAGCCTGCCACAAACACAACAAATGGGATGGCCGCAGTGATTTGATCGCGCAAGATGCTCAACCCAAAGAGGAAAAACGCCATAACTAAAGCCGAAGCAAGAGCGATCATCGTATTTCTGCGCGGCACGTTATGATCAATTTCTATCACTTGCTCATCAACATACATGACCTTGATGATGCGAATATAATAAAAGGCGCCAATAACCGAGGCCAGAACACCAATGATAGCAAGGATGACATGGCCAGACGCAACCGCCGCTGAAAAGACATACCATTTGCCGAAAAACCCACCCATAGGCGGTATTCCAGCCATGGAGAACATCAGTACCATCATGGCTAAGGCGTAAACCGGATGCGAGCGTGAAAAGCCGGATAAATCCTCAATCCGCGTTAATGGCCGACCTTCTTGTTTTATCGAAAGGATAATGGCAAACACCCCAATGGATGAGATCACATAAATCGCCATGTAAAGCATGACCGCACCAATACCCATATCAGATGCGGCGGCAATCCCGACCAGCGCATAGCCCATATGAGCAATCGAAGAATACGCCATCAGGCGTTTAATATCCGTCTGCATAATTGCCCCACCAGCACCGACCAGCATGGATAACACCGCAATAATCATGACAATTTGCTGCCAGCTATCGCTAGCATCAGCCAGCACGCCATAGGTGAAACGCAGGAATAATGTCATCGCTGCTAATTTTGGAACAACCGCAAAAAATGCTGTCACAATGGTTGGCGAGCCTTCATAGACATCAGGCGTCCACATATGAAACGGCGCGGCAGAAATCTTGAAAGCGATACCAGATATCAAGAACACCATGCCAATAACGGCACCGGCGCTGACGTTGCTTTCAAGCGCAATTTTAATGCCGTCGTAACTAGTATGACCTGTAAAGCCGTAGAGCAATGACGCGCCATAAAGCAACAGCCCTGATGACAATGCCCCTAACAGAAAATATTTCAGGCCAGCCTCTGATGAGCGCAGGGATTCGCGGCGGATAGCGGCGATCACATATAATGGTAATGATTGTAATTCCAGCCCCATATAGAGCAGAATAATATCATTAGCAGATACCATGAGCATCATACCAAGAACCGATAGCAGCATCAGCAAGGGCAACTCTGGGCGATCAATTTGATCTTGCTTGAACTCTCTTTTTGCCATTAACAAAATGCCAATAGCACCAAGCAAAATAATCACTTTCATATAGACCATAAAAGATGACGTGAAAAATTGCCCGTTAAACGCATAAGCTGGCTTATAGCCGTTATAAATTATCAGAAAAATAGCAATCAAAAAGCTGAATAGAGTTAACCGTCTGACCAGTTTTGAGGCATTTTCTTGNGGCATTACAAAAGCCGATAATAGCACTAGACCTAGTGCNGCAAGGGCGAGAAAAATTTCCGCAATAGCCGGTTGTAGATTAAGCAAATCCATCATCTATTCTCCGAGGGCGGCAGTGGCGATTTGGTTATCACCTGAAATATTGATATCAGCCACATTCATTTGTTCAAGAATGGACATAATTGATACATCCATGATTTCAAAGATTCCGGCAGGAAATATTCCATACCAAAGGACAAGCACGGTGATCGGCGCAAAGATGAAAATTTCTCGCCGATTAAGTGGCTCAAGGGCAATTACCTCATCCTTCTCGGCACGACCAAAGACGACCCGGCGATATAGCCACAACATATAAGTAGCCCCCAAGATCACGCCTGTTGCGGTAAATATGGCAACCACGATATTTGCTTGCCAGGCCCCGACCATGACCAGAAACTCACCGACAAATCCAGTAGTTCCAGGCAGACCAACAGACCCAAGCATCATAATCATAAAGAAGACCGCATAGCGCGGCATCGCATCAGCCACCCCACCATAAGCATCAATGTCACGAGTATGCAGGCGATCATAAATCACGCCGACCGCAAAGAATAAGGCGGCAGAAATTAATCCATGGCTGATCATCTGAAACATCGCGCCAGCAATGCCTTGCGGATTTAGTGAAAATATTCCAACAGTAACAAATCCCATATGGGCAACAGATGAATAGGCAATCAGCTTTTTCATATCTTGCTGAGCCAGCGCCACCAGCGAGGTATAAATGATAGCAATGATAGATAGCACGAATATCATCGGCGCAAATGTGACCGAGGCATCAGGAAACATAGGCAGGGAAAACCGCAGGAACCCATAGCCACCCATTTTCAATAACACACCAGCAAGTATCATGGAGCCAGCAGTAGGTGCCTCAACATGGGCATCAGGCAACCATGTATGGACTGGCCACATCGGCATCTTAACCGCGAATGACGCAAAGAAGGCTAGAAATAGCCAAAACTGAATATCTGGATCAAACGCATAGGCGGCAAGGTCAGGTATGTTGGTTGTTCCGGCAATATTATACATGACCAATATCGCAACTAGCATTAAAACCGAGCCAGCCAGCGTGTAAAGGAAGAACTTAAAGGCAGAATAGACTCGTCTGGCGCCACCCCAGATGCCAATAATAATAAACATCGGGATTAACACAGCCTCAAAAAACAGGTAGAAAACAACCAGATCAAGGGCTGCAAATGTGCCAATCATCAGGGTTTCAAGTGCCAAAAAGGCAATCATATATTCGCGCACCCGATGCTGAACAGACTGCCAACTTGCCAGAATGGCTAGCGGCGTCAAAAACGCTGATAGAATAATGAATGGCATGGAAATGCCGTCAACACCCATCATGAAACCAATACCATCATCAACTAGCCATTGGCCGCGATCTACGAATTGATAGCCATCATAAGAAGGGTCAAAATTAATCAACAACACCAGCGATAAAAGAAAGGTGAAGCTAGATACCCAGAGGGCAACATTCCGCGCATTATGGCTCACCACCTCCTCATCACCACGGATCAGCAGCAAAAAGACAACACCAATTAGCGGCAGGAACGTCAGAACAGTTAGGACAGGCCAAGTTGTTGTTTCCATGTTTATTCTCCTTCGGCCTATAAGCTTCTGATATACCACGCCAACAGCGCGATCACGCCGATCAACATGGCAAAGGCATAATGGAACACATAACCTGACTGCATCCGACTACAAAAACCGGCAAAGCGCCTGACTGAGCTTGAAATGCCATCTGGCCCGAAGCCATCAATCGTCGCTTTATCGCCGCGCATCCATAGCACACGGCCAATATCTACCGCTGGCCGCACAAAGATAACGTTATAAAGTTCATCAAAATACCATTTCCGATAAAATAGCAGATGAATAGGACGGAATATTGTGGCTATGACCGTTGCCACCGATGGCATCATGCCATAGATGACGATAGCAAGCCCAATGCCGCCAAGGCTAACAAACAGCGGCAACATCTTGACCCATTTAGGCACATGATGAGCGTCTTCCATAATATGATTAGACGGATCAATATAAATCGACCGCCCCCAGAACTCATTCCAATGATGGCCGACAAAAAGCTCATAGAACATCCAGCCAGATAACACAGCACCTATGGCGAGAATAAATAGCGGTGCCGTCATCACAAGCGGGCTTTCATGAACATGCGACATGACGTCTGCGCTGGCTCTTGGCTTGCCATGAAAAGTCATCATGATCAGCCGCCATGAATAAAAAGCGGTTAGGAAAGCCGCCGCAATACCCAAATACCAGGCAAAATTACCAATCGGGGTATGCGCCGCGTAAGCCGCCTCAAGGATCATGTCTTTGGAATAATACCCAGCAAAGAATGGTATTCCTGCCAAGGCTAGCGAGCCTATCCACATCATCGCATAAGTGAACGGGATTTTGCGCCAGATACCGCCCATGTTTCGCATGTCCTGTTCATCAGACATGGCGTGAATAACTGACCCTGCGCCCAGGAACAGCAAGGCCTTGAAAAACGCATGGGTGGTGAGGTGAAACATCGCCGCCGGATACGCCGATACGCCCGCCGCAAAGAACATATAGCCAAGCTGTGAGCAAGTCGAATAGGCAATCACGCGCTTGATATCGAACTGAGTCAAGCCAATGGTAGCGGCAAAAATCGCCGTCAAAGCACCGACAACAGTAATGACATCACGCGTAAATGGCGCGTATTCCAGCATTGGCGATAACCGACATACCAGAAACACCCCTGCTGTCACCATGGTCGCGGCGTGGATCAATGCCGATACAGGGGTCGGGCCTTCCATCGCATCAGGCAACCATGTATGAAGCCCTAGCTGTGCCGATTTCCCCATCGCGCCAATGAAAAGCAATATCCCTGCGACCTCAAGGGCTGGCATCGCATAACCCAGAATAGTTATCTGGCTATTGATTAAGTCAGGAACAGATTGAAAGATGATATCAAGCTGAACCGACCCTGTCAGGTGGAACAAGGCAAATATCCCAAGCGCAAAGCCAAAGTCACCAACGCGATTTACCACAAACGCCTTCATAGCCGCTTCATGCGCCGAAGGCCGCTGATACCAGAACCCGATCAACAGATAAGAGGCAACGCCAACGCCTTCCCAGCCAAAAAATAACTGCACCAGATTATCAGCCGTCACCAGCATCAGCATGGCAAAGGTAAACAGACCTAAATATGCCATAAAGCGTGGCTTAGATTTATCATGCGACATATAGCCAACCGAATAGACATGAACCATGGCTGATACGGTTGTCACAACAATAACCATGACAGCGGTAAGGGTATCAAAACGTAATGCCCAATCGACTTGAAAGGCGCCAACATTAATCCAGGTAGCCAGAAAAACAGTTTGATCTATGCCGGGGATAGCCATGGTGATAAATGCAATCCACCCCAGCAAAGCCGATAGCAACACACCGGTCAGGCTAAAGGTATAGCCAAGAGCATCATTTTTCAGCAGCGCGGCAATGCCCGCACCGATTGCGCCCAGTAATGGCAAAAAGACAATGGCACTGATCATTAATCTAGCCTTTCATCATATTAATGTCTTCGACCGCGATGCTGCCTCGGTTGCGGAAATACACAACCAGAATAGCCAGCCCAATAGCAGCCTCTGCTGCCGCAACGGTCAAAATGAACATGGCAAAAATCTGACCCGTGATATGCCCATGAAACGATGAGAATGCCGCCAGATTGATATTGACAGCTAGCAGCATCAGCTCAATACACATCAAAATGATGATGACATTCTTACGGTTAAGGAAAATACCAACCGCCCCGAATGTGAACAGAATGGCCGCAACCATCAGATAATGAATGAGTGATATATCCCCCATAATGTCCCCTTATTGTAGCCGTTTATTAGCCGCCCGGCTGTCATCCAGCACTTTTGGGGCAACATGACTATCAACAGATACAATTTGCACTGTCTCATCACGAGTTCGGCTATTTTGTTCAGAAATATTTTGACGCTTAACGCCCTCACGATGGCGCATGGTTAAGGTAATGGCACCTATCATGGCCACTAACAAAATCAACCCGGCGACCTGAAAATTCAGTAGATATTCGGTATAAAGCACCTGACCAATCATGGCAGTATTGCTTATGTCATTTGACAAATTGGTGGCAAGAACATTGTCTGTGCTTAAATCTTGGGTGAAGATCATCAACAGCTCAACAATAAGGATAAGCCCAACAACTAATCCCAGCGGCAGATGCTGACGAAAGCCTTGCCGCATCTCATCAATATTAATATCCAGCATCATGACAACAAACAAGAACAGCACCGCAACCGCGCCAACATAGACAACAACCAAAAGCATCGCCAAAAACTCTGCCCCCAACAGGACAAATAACCCTGCTGAATTGAAAAATGACAATATCAGGAACAGCACCGAATGAACGGGGTTACGAGCCAGAATAACCATCAAGCCGGAAACCACAGTCATAAAAGCAAAGAGATAAAAGAATAATGGCGCAATCATATTTGGTCTTCTCTATCTATAACGCGCATCAGCGGCGAGGTTTCTGGCGATTTCTGTTTCCCAGCGATCCCCATTTGAAAGCAGCTTTTCTTTATCATAATACAGCTCTTCTCTGGTTTCGGTAGCAAACTCAAAATTTGGCCCTTCAACAATGGCATCAACCGGACAAGCTTCCTGACAGAACCCGCAATATATGCATTTTGTCATGTCGATATCATAGCGCGTGGTGCGGCGGCTGTTATCTGGACGGGGTTCAGACTCAATCGTAATCGCCTGCGCCGGACAAATCGCTTCACATAATTTACAGGCGATACAGCGTTCTTCACCATTAGGATAACGCCGCAAGGCATGTTCACCTCGAAAACGCGGGGAAATAAAGCCTTTTTCATATGGATAGTTCAAGGTTGCTTTCGGCTTAAACAGATATTTTAATGTTAAGCCCAGCCCCTTAATAATCTCAAGCAACAGAAAAGAGCGAGCCGCGGCAACTAATGATGACATCTTATCCCCCTATCCTATTGTGGCAAAAGCCCGAAGCCTAGCAACACACCGCCAGTCAGCACGACAAAGATCAATGTGAACGGCAAGAAAATCTTCCAGCCTAAACGCATGAGCTGATCGTAACGATAGCGCGGTGTTGTGGCACGAACCCAAAGAAATACAAATAAAACCAGCGCAACTTTTAGCGCAAACCATATTGGCCCCGGTATCAGATATAAAATTGGCCAATCAAATGGCGGTAACCACCCCCCCAAGAACAGAGTGGTGGTCATACCACTCATCAAAATCATATTGGCATATTCACCCAGAAAGAACAGCGCAAATGACATGGATGAATATTCAACAAAATATCCAGCCACCAGTTCAGACTCACCCTCTGGCAAGTCAAAAGGCGCGCGATTAGTCTCAGCCAATGTAGAAATAAAGAAAATCACAAACATCGGGAATAGCGGAATAAAAAACCACATATCCTTTTGCGCCATAACAATATCGCTCAGGTTTAGTGACCCTGCCGCCATAATCACCGTAATGATCACCAGCCCTAATGATACCTCATATGAGATCATCTGTGCCGCCGACCGCATCGCCCCCAGAAACGGATATTTTGAATTACTTGCCCAGCCCGCCATGATCACGCCATAGACGCCAAGTGAGGAGATCGCAAACAAGTAAAGAATACCAACATTGACATCAGCAATCACCATGCCCTCACCAAAAGGGATCACCGCCCATGCGACTAATGACAAAACAAAGGTCAGCATCGGGGCAATAACAAACACCGCCTTAGATGCCCCGGATGGCAGGATAGTTTCCTTGGACAGGAGCTTTAAGGCATCAGCAAAAGGCTGGAACAATCCAAACGGCCCGACAACATTAGGGCCTTTACGCAGTTGCATCAAACCAATAACACGGCGTTCAGCAAGCGTAAGATAGGCAACCGCAATCAACAGCGGCACAATAACGGCAAGAATCTGAGCAACTGTCCAGATCAATTCGATTATCATCGGGCTTGTCAGAAATCCAGTAATCATTTCCATTATTCAGCCGCCTTTACATCATTATTCGCCTCAAACGCCTTAACGCATTCCGCCATTGTCACAGAGGCGCGGCTAATTGAGCAGGTCATATAGAAATTGCGGCTATTGTCTGACCCGCCATTAGCAGAAGTAATAGCAGTGGTTAGCGGCAGATCGCTAATCGCTTGTTTGCGGCCAAGCACCTTTGGACGGGCTGGCTGAGCTGTGTCGACATTACCGAAAACTGGATATGCCGATATTAACGCCGCACGCAAGGCATCAAGATTATCAAAGCCCAGAGTCTTGCCTAATACCGCCGACAGCGCCCGCAAAATAGCCCAGTCTTCGCGCGCATCACCTGGTGGGAAGTTGGCTTTCTGTGCATGTTGAACGCGGCCTTCCATATTAACGTAAATAGCGTCTTTTTCGCTCCACGCTGCGCCGGGCAGGACAATATCCGCCTGCTCCGCCCCATGATCACCATGACTACCGATGTAAATCATCGTCGTCTTGCTGTCACGTTTGCTGAAATCAAGCTCATCAGCGCCGAGATTAAAGAGCAGCTTAATATCACCCTTTTCCATCGCTTTCATTATATCAGCTGTCGCCTTACCGCCTTTGGCTGGTAGAAACGCCATCATTAATCCAGCCACACGAGAAGCGGCCGTATGCAAAACATTAAATCCATTCCATTCCGGCGTCACCAGATTAACAGTTTTAGCAATCATCGACACAGAGGATAAAATTCCGGCACTATCTTTCCGGTTTAATGCCCCTGCGCCAAGAATAATCATCGGCCGCTTTGCTCTTTTGAGAGCCGAGATAACAGGCCCGCCTTTGCTGACGAGATTCTCCAAAACGCTCGCATCGGTGCCAAGTTCTGTCACGGGATAGGTGAGATCAACAGCCTCCCCCAAACGGAAGATCCTTAGCTTTGAATTGAGCCAGTTTTGACGGATACGGGCATTCATTACCGCCGCTTCATGGCGCGGATTTGCGCCAATCAAGAAAATAGCATCAGCCTCATCAAGACCTGCAATGGTTGAATTGAACAGATACCCGCCCTGCCCTTGCTTACCAATGACAGAGCCATCCTGACGGCAATCCATATGAGGTGAGCCTAATGTATCCATTAATGTTTTGAGGGCAAACATAGCCTCGGCATCCGCTAAATCACCAGCAAGTGCGGCAATCTCATAAGGTTGGGCTTTTTTGACTGCCTTAGCGATAGCGGCAAATACATCATCCCAGTTTGCTTCAGCTAATCTGCCACTAGCGCCGCGCATATAAGGTCTGTCGATGCGCTGGCTAGCCAAGCCATCGATATGGTGACGGGTTTTGTCAGAAATCCATTCTTCGTTAATATCATCATTGATACGGGGCAGAACGCGCATGACTTCATTGCCGCGTGTATCGACCCTAATATGACTCCCCACCGCATCCATGACATCAATGGTTGAGGTGTGGCTTAGCTCCCATGAGCGAGCTTTGTAGGCGTAAGGCAGGCTAGTCAATGCCCCAACTGGACATAAATCAACGACATTACCCGATAATTCAGAGGCTAAAGCTTTTTCCAAATATGTCGTAATTTCCATGGCTTCGCCGCGACCGATTGCACCTAGCTCAGGCACGCCAGCAACCTCAGTCGCGAAACGAACACAGCGTGTGCAATGGATACAGCGTGTCATAATGGTAGAAATAAGCGGCCCCATATTCTTGTTTTCCACCGCCCGCTTTTCCTCTTGATAGCGGCTATCAGCAAGACCATAACCCATCGCTTGATCTTGCAGATCACATTCGCCGCCTTGATCACAAATTGGACAATCAAGCGGATGATTGATCAGCATAAACTCCATGACGCCTTCGCGCGCCTTTTTAACCAACGGCGTATCGGTTTTAATCACCATGCCATTACCCGCAGGCATCGCGCATGACGCAACAGGTTTCGGCGAGCGTTCCATTTCCACCAAACACATCCGGCAATTGCCAGCAATGGAGAGTCTTTCATGATAGCAGAAACGCGGCACTTCCTTGCCTGCCGCTTCACATGCCTGAAGGACAGTAGAGCCTTCTTCGACCTCGACTTCATTTCCATCAACGGTAAGTGTGATCATACCAGACATCCTTATTCTGCAACCGCGGCGGCACGCCATGCTGTGATACGTTTTTCAATCTCAGGGCGGAAATGACGGATCAATCCCTGAATTGGCCAAGCCGCAGCATCACCTAAGGCGCAGATCGTATGACCTTCAACCTGTTTCGTAACATCATGAAGGGTATCAATCTCATCGAGGTCAGCATCACCTTTGACCAATCGATCCATCATCCGATACATCCAGCCCGTACCTTCACGACAAGGCGTACACTGACCGCAAGATTCATGCTTGTAGAAATAGGAAATGCGAGCAATCGCCTTAATTATATCGGTCGAATTATCCATCACGATAACGCCAGCAGTGCCTAAACCTGTGCCTTCTGCCTTAAGACTATCAAAATCCATCAGAACCGTATCGCAAATAGACTTGGGCAACATCGGCGTTGATGATCCTCCAGGAATAACGGCAAGCAAATTATCCCAGCCGCCACGGATACCGCCAGCATGTTTTTCAATCAATTCTTTTAACGGGATACCCATTTCTTCTTCGACATTGCAGGGGTTATTAACATGACCTGAAATGCAAAACAGCTTTGATCCGGAATTACCCTCACGCCCAAGCCCTGAGAACCAATTAGCACCACGCCGCAAAATTGTTGGAACAACCGCAATCGTCTCAACATTATTAACCGTTGTCGGACAGCCATATAATCCAGCCCCCGCAGGAAATGGCGGCTTTAATCTAGGCTGACCTTTCTTGCCTTCCAGAGATTCAAGCAACGCGGTTTCCTCACCACAAATATAAGCCCCTGCCCCACGATGCAAATATAGATCAAAGTCCCAGCCCGATTTAGCGGCATTTTTGCCCAGCAGCCCTGCTTCATATGCCTCATCAATAGCGCTCTGTAACGCTTTGGCTTCATTAACAAATTCGCCTCTGATGTAAATATAGCCAGCATGTGCCCGCATAGCAAAACCAGCAATCAAGCACCCCTCGATCAGCTTATGCGGCTCATGCCGAATAATATCTCTATCCTTGCATGTACCGGGCTCACTCTCATCAGCATTGACGACCAGATAATGCGGTCTGTCTTTCACTTCTTTGGGCATGAATGACCATTTAAGACCAGTCGGGAAACCAGCACCACCACGGCCACGCAGACCTGAGACCTTCACCTGTTCCACCACTTTATCATGGCCAAGTTTGATCAAGGCTTTGGTATTATCCCAATCACCACGCGCTTTAGCTGCGGTCAGGCCAGCCCCCTGCCATCCGTAGATATTGGTAAAAATGCGATCCTTATCACTAAGCATGATCGTCTCCCTTGCCCTTGCTAACGCTCTTGCTTTTGCTAACGCTCTTAGCCTTAATATTTTTGGAACTTGCTTTGGTTTTTTTAGCTGTTGAGGCGTCTTTGAAATCCACAACATTGGTTAAACTTGTTGGCTCGGGTTCAGGCTGTGAGCCTTGTCTGCCGCGCAATGACCCAGCGTCTGGAACATCATCTGCATCCAGACGGTCGATTAAATCAGACATGCTCATATAATCGAGGTCTTCATAGTAATCATCATTAATCTGAACCATTGGCGCATTGACACATGCCCCCAGACATTCCACTTCGAGTAAAGTAAACTTACCGCAGGTGCTTGTCTGACCAGACACAATACCCAGCTTATCCTTCATACAGCGCATCACCTCATCACTGCCGCGCAACCAGCATGGCGTTGTTCCGCAGGCCTGAATGAAATACTTGCCCACAGGTTTCAGGTTAAACATGGAATAAAAACTGGCCACTTCTAACACCCGTATCTCAGGCATATCACAAGCGTTTGCCACCGCCTCAATAGCTTTCATCGGCAACCAGTTATCATGCTGCCGCTGAGCTAAATCAAGCAAGGGGAGGACTGCGCTGGCTTTCCGGTTTTTTGGATATTTTGCCATAATAGCTTTAATCCGCTTTTTATTTTCCGCAGAAAAAGCAAAATGATCAGGTTGTTCATCTGCGATACGTCGCGAAATACTCATCGATCAATCTCTCCAAACACAACATCTAACGACCCCAGAATAGCAACCGAATCCGCTAGCATATGACCGCGAGATAATTGATCCATTGAGGCCATGAAATAAAATCCAGGGGCGCGCAGCTTACACCGATAAGGCTTATTACTGCCATCGGCGACAAGAAACACCCCAAACTCACCTTTCGGGGCTTCAACAGCTGTATAAGTAGAGCCTGCTGGCACATGAAAGCCCTCGGTATAAAGCTTAAAATGATGAATAAGTGCTTCCATGGACGTTTTCATATCATCACGTCTTGGCGGCGTAATCTTATGGTCTTCTGCCATAACAGGGCCTGATGGCATCATTTCAATACATTGGCGAATAATCTTGATCGATTGCCGCATTTCTTCAACCCTCACCAAATAACGGGCATAACAATCACCAGTCTTGCCAGTCGGAATATAGAATTCCAGCTCATCATAAACGTCATAAGGCTGAGTTTTGCGTAAATCCCACGGCAATCCAGATGCGCGGATACAAGGCCCGGTGAACCCTAAATCAAGCGCTTCATCAAGCGTAACAACACCAATATCAACAGTTCTTTGCTTAAAAATTCGGTTTTCCGTCAGCAAGCCTTCCATATCATTAATGAAGGCAGGAAAGCGCGCCGCCCAGGCATCAATATCAGCCAGCAAGCCATCGGGCAAATCCTGATGAACCCCACCCGGACGGAAATACGCCGCATGAAGCCTCGCCCCTGATGCTCTTTCATAAAACTCCATCAGATGTTCACGTTCTTCAAAACCCCATAACAACGGCGTCATGGCACCAACATCAATGGCAAAGGTAGTCAAATTGAGCAAATGATTGAGAATACGACCAATTTCACAATATAAGACACGAATAAATTGGGCGCGGCGCGGCACTTCGACCTGTAACATCTTTTCAATCGCCAGCGCAAAAGCATGCTCTTGGTTCATCGGTGAGACGTAATCAAGACGGTCAAAATAAGGCAGAGCCTGAAGATAGGTTTTATGCTCAATCAGCTTTTCAGTACCGCGATGAAGCAGGCCAATATGCGGGTCGGCACGTTCAATCACCTCACCATCCATTTCCAGAACAAGACGCAATACGCCATGCGCCGCCGGATGCTGGGGGCCAAAATTCATCGTTAAAGGCTTGATGGTTGGATCAGTCATTCTTCCCCTCATCAGTCGATTGGTCACTTGAGTTTACATCGGTAATCATAGTGGGATCAATTTGCCGCATCGATGTCTGCGTGCCTTCCCACGGGCTTTCATAATCAAAATCACGGTATTCCTGGGTCAGCTGAACAGGTTCATAAACAACACGGCGTTCACTATCATCGTAACGAACTTCTACCGTTCCTGTCAGCGGAAAATCTTTGCGCAACGGGTGTCCCTCAAATCCATAATCGGTGAGCAGGCGGCGCAGGTCACCGTGATCATTGAAGAAAATACCAAACATGTCCCAAATCTCACGCTCAGCCCAATTTGCACAGCCAAACAGCGTTGTTACCGATGGCGCAACCGCATTTTCAGCGATCGGAACAATCAGCCGAATACGCTGATTAAGCGTCACACTNAGCAANTGATATATNAAATCAAAGCGCGGTGTNCGGGTNGGATAATCAACGGCGGTNATATCCGATANTTGGNTGAACCCGCCGCCNNTNTCATCNTTGAGGCGCNTNAATACNGATAACAGTTGCTCAAGCTCTATNTGAACNGANATCTCACCTCTGAAAANGGAGATATCTTCGGGTGATTTNCGCAAAGCCACAGCAAAATGCTGCTTCCATTCATCAAATGTTGCGGCTTGCTTTAATGATAGTTTAGATGAGGAAGGCATAAGGTAATTACGTCCTAGCGAGCAATCGTAGCAGTTCTTCTGATTTTCTTTTGCAACTGAAGCAGGCCATAGATCAATGCTTCTGCTGTTGGCGGGCATCCCGGCACATAAACATCAACCGGTACTATCCGATCACATCCTCTCACCACCGCATACGAATAGTGATAATAGCCGCCCCCATTAGCGCAAGACCCCATAGATAACACCCATCTAGGTTCAGCCATCTGGTCATATACTTTACGTAAAGCAGGTGCCATTTTATTCGTGAGCGTTCCCGCCACAATCATTACATCCGATTGCCGTGGGCTTGGCCGAAAAAGCATACCATAACGGTCAGTATCATAACGTGACGCCGCCGAGTGGATCATTTCAACAGCACAGCACGCTAAACCGAACGTCATTGGCCATAATGATCCGCTGCGCGCCCAGTTAAACAATTTATCCGCTTGCGCCACAACAAAGCCGCGATTGGTAATTTCATCAGCAACAGCATTAAGAATAGCGTCTTGATCCTTACCGGGCGGAATAGGTTTATTCGGCGATAAACTCAAATCATCCATAGCTTAATCCCAATCAAGGGCTCCCTTTTTCCACTCATAAATAAATCCGACCGTCAAGACGACCAGAAACACAAACATCGACCAGAACCCNAATGCACCAATCTCGCCAAGCGATACAGCCCACGGGAATAAAAAGGCGACTTCAAGGTCAAAAATAATAAATAAAATGGCAACGAGATAAAACCGAATATCAAAACGGCTACGCGAGTCATCAAATGCCTCAAACCCACATTCATATGCGCTGAGCTTTTCTGGGTCAGGGCGCTGCGCACCAACAATGACCGAACCAATGACAAAAGCCGCCGATAGACCAATTGCTATGGCAAGGAATACAACAATTGGTAAGTATTCCATCAAATATGATGACATCAGTTTTTATCCCCCCTTAATTGTTGCTAAAAAGCCTCGCAAGAATTCGTATCATAATAGACTAATATAATCACCTAAATCCATGCTGTTCAATCAAGTCTTTTTCTAGTCTATCAATACTATCACTAGCCGCTGGAATCAATGGTGGACGTAAATTTGTCCAGCGTCCATCACCAGACCATCTGGCGAGCAATGCCTTCTGTGCCGGAATTGGCGCATAGTCTTGAAATAAAAGCCTTATTTCTTTAACTTTAACATGCTTTTCTTCAGCATCTTCAAACTTACCATCATGACAGAGCTGTATAACTTCACTAATGCCAACACCATTGAGATTTGCTGTGGCAGAAATACATCCAGGGGCGCCGCGACGAACTGCCTCAATCACGGGCAATTCTGCACCCGGATAAACGATCAGCCCATCAATATCTAAAAGAGCAGAGGTATTATCCCAATCACCNGAAGAATCCTTAATGCCNACAACTTCGGGGAAATCAGCAAATAAGCGATNAACNAGATCAATACTTAACCCNACATTGGCAACTTGTGGGATATGATAGAGATAAATCCGCAGGTCAGGATGATTAACCATGCCGATCAATTCTTTATAATAGTTATAAATCCCGTCATCAGAGACGCCCTTGAAATAAAACGGCGGCAAGATCATTGCCCCTAAACAGCCCTGCTCGACCGCATGACGGGTCAGGCGAGCGGTATCAGGAAGGTTGGTTAGCCCTGTTCCGGGGATCAGGACAGATGGGTCAACGCCATTCGTGATCAGCGCCTCAAGCATGCTTATGCGTTCTTCTATCCCAACCGATAAAGCCTCACCAGTGGTACCAAAAGGCGCCAGCCCTGAACANCCGCCTTCAGACAAAAGCCATTTAGAATGTGCGATAAACAAATCCTCAGCCAATGACAAATCATCATTGAATGGCGTAAGCGCCGGAGCAATTAATCCTGTGATCATTATGCTATCCTGAAAGAACATATAGAATTGATGTTATATGGCTACACCGGACGGCTGATAATATCAAGTCAGTAGCGACAATTTTACCTGCTATTATTGTCGAATTAGCTTTGGCACTATTTTTGGTATCAGAGCAATAGAGGCTTGCATAATTGTTGGATTATGATAGTAAGCAACCCACAGCAATAATGCTGAATAACCTCTTGCTGATAGTTAACCATAATACTGTCGGCTCACATACCGCTAATATTAGGTATGGCATGATCCAGAAGGGGAATGACATGCAGTTATACGAATGCGTATTTATTATACGCCAAGACTTGTCATCGTCACAGGTCGAAACCATTACAAACGAATTTTGTGCCATCATCACTGACAATAAAGGGTCAGTCGTCAAGCAAGAATACTGGGGCTTGAAAACAATGGCATATAAAATCAAGAAAAACCGCAAAGGGCATTATATTATGCTCAACTTTGAAGCTGATGCTGCGACGGTTGCTGAATTTGACCGCCGCATGGGCTTGCATGAAGATATTTTGCGGGTGCTGATTATCGCTATTGATGCGGTTGATCCTGAACCATCTATTATGAT
>NZIT01000055.1 GCA_002691725.1 SAR116 cluster bacterium
GCAATGCTGGTCGGCGCCATATTTTTATCAGCTAAAAAGCCAAGAAAGGCACGCGCATGATGGCGGTCAAATTGATCTAAGGGGCATGATCTATCATCAAGAAAGCCTAGCCAGACTTTGACATCACGGGCATAAGCCTCACATGTTTTTGGTGAAGATCGGCGTTCCCGTTCAAGCCATTCAAGCCAGACATCGAGAACAGATGTTACCGTCATGATCTTCGGTTTGGGCTGGTCTGTGGCCGTGCCAATAAGGCGACAGCAATTTTCATGACTAACTGCTCTAGTAAATCTGTCCCATGACTAGCAGTAAAGCTATTGGTCTCTTTGCCAGCGAGCATAAGCAGCGCCGCGCCCGTTATCCCGGGCAGGTCTTCGGGCAGGCGAACAAAGGCAACACTTTTGGGATGGGCTATATTGACCATATCACATACCGCTTGTTGAGCGGAATTAAGCGGCCCTAAAAACATCCCATTATCACGCGTTAGTTTATTTAATTCAGCCGCTGTTATAACGCTAACATGGCTTAGAGCAGCAAAGCCACTATCAGGACTAACCAACAGTCGTGCCGCCGCTACATCAAGGATTTCAGGCAAATGGCTGGCAATAGCCGTAGTGATATCATCTTGGCTAATGGCGGCAAGCAAGATCAGATCAGCATGATAAAGCCGCAAGATAGCATCACGATTTGCCAAGCTGTTTTCGATCAGAATCTTATGTTGCCGTTTGATATCGCGCATGGCTTCTTGCGCTTTCAATGTTAGCGTATGGTTAAGATCAATAACTCTAGCCTTATCTTTATCTGTCATCAGTTGCCTTGCTTAATGTCTTAATCCTTCAATCCCCCAATCCTTAAATCAGGGCATATCGCCCCGGCCTTACAATATGGATTGTCCGGTTTTTTCCCAATCACTAGTAAAGGCGGCAAGCCCTTTATCGGTAAGCGGATGTTTGAACATGGCGGTGATAACTTGCGGTGGAACAGTCGCCACATCAGCGCCTAACATGGCGGCATCAACAACATGCTGAACGCCGCGCACTGACGCCACCAGCACCTCTGTCTCTATCCCATAATTGGCATAGATTGTGACAATTTCCTCAATCAATGTCATGCCATCACTGCCGATATCATCGAGTCTGCCAACAAAAGGTGAGATAAATGTCGCGCCTGCTTTGGCCGCCAGTAACGCCTGTGCCGCCGAAAAACATAGCGTCACATTGACCATTATGCCTTGATCACTTAGCGCTTTACAGGTCAGTAATCCGGCTTCGGTCAGGGGAACTTTAACCGCCACATTTTCGGAAATAGCGGCGAGTTTCAGCCCTTCTTTAAGCATGGTGTCGGCGTCTGTTGCTGTCACTTCGGCGCTAACAGGGCCGTCCACCAAGTCACAAATCTCAGCAATCGTTTCTAACAGGTTGCGCCCTGATTTGGCAATCAGCGATGGATTAGTTGTCACGCCATCAACAAATCCTGTGTCTTTTAAGGCTTTGATCTCATCTATATTGGCGGTATCAAGGAAAAGTTTCATGCGTCAAGTATCCTTTAGTTTGCGCTTGTCGTTGCTATTAATCCATATTAGCCCAAGACATCAGAAAGTGCTAGCCTGCTACTATGCTGACTGAGACAAAGGTGAAGGAATAAAACGGCGATGTCATCTCATGCCCCACAAGTCGTAGAAATTATCCCAGAGAAGACACCGATCAGGGTTGTTCCGGCAACGGCCTTACCGCATCTGGACGGGGCTTTGAGTTATCGCTGTGAGACGCCTTTGCATATTGGCCAGCTAGTAGCAACGCCTCTCGGCAAGCGTCAGGTTGTTGGCCTGGTTATTGGGCGGGCAGATGCTAGCGCGGCGATGACATTAAAGACTGTGACGCCGTTTCATGCGGATTATCATCTCATCCCTGAGATGCAGCAATTTTTAGACTGGGTGGCAAAATGGTATTTGGAAAAGCCTGGATTAGTTCTGAAGATGGCAAGCTCTGTGCCATCGGCGCTGAAAGATGATGCGCTGTCGATAGGCTATCATGCGATTGCCTCACCTGATCAGGCGAAAACCGCACGGCGGCAGAGTATTCTTGCTGAACTGGCTGGTAAAGTGCCGGAAACCCTATCAGCGATCCGCGCCATGACGGGCGCCACAGCCAGCACGATTAAAGCCATGTGTGATGATGGTCTGCTGGCGGCGGTTCCTATGACGCCTGATAACAGCGCCAATCTGCTGGATCATATGACAATCCAGGATCGTCTGAAAAGCCTGAAAGATGAGCAAAGTACCGCTGCAAAAACCTTGGCCAAAGCGGTCACCGCCAAGCAGTATAGCGCATTTTTACTTGATGGAGTGACAGGGTCAGGCAAGACAGAGGTCTATTTTGAGGCCGTTGCCGCCGCCTTGAAAGCTGGCCGTCAGGCGTTGATCTTACTGCCTGAGATTGCCTTATCACAAGCCTTTGAGCGACGCTGTTATGAGCGGTTTGGATTTCGCCCTGGAATGTGGCATTCGGGGCTGACTGATAGTCGCCGCCGCGCTGTATGGCGTGATGCTATTCGCGGTAAGCCGATGATTGTGGCAGGAGCGAGGTCTGCCTTATTCCTGCCTTTCAAAAATCCGGGGGTGATTATCGTTGATGAGGAGCATGAGCAAAGCTTTCGCCAGCAAGATGGCGTCCGCTATCATGCTCGTGATATGGCGGTTCTGCGTGCCCATTTAAGCCAGATACCTGTCATTCTGTCATCGGCGACGCCATCACTCGAATCGCTGGTTAACGCGGAGCAGGGGAAATATCATCATATCAGGCTAATGTCGCGTTACGGGGCGGCAGGGATGCCAGATATGGCCTTGATTGATCTTGGCAAGACGCCAGCTGAACGCCGCCGTTGGCTGTCACCGCCTTTGGTTGATGCGATCAGCAAGGCGCTGGAGCAGAAAGAACAAGTGCTGTTATTTCTTAATCGCCGTGGCTATGCGCCGATGTCATTATGCTTATCCTGTCGGGAAAGGATCGTTTGTCCGAATTGCTCGGCTTGGCTAGTTACCCATAAATCAGCCGGTGAATTGCGCTGTCATCATTGTGGACATAACAGCCAGTTCCCGTCGATTTGCCCAAGTTGTCAGACCGAAGGCATGATTATGTCCTGCGGCCCCGGGGTTGAACGGCTGGCCGAGGAGGTCACTATTCGCTTTCCAGAGGCTCGGCAAGGGATATTTTCAAGTGATGCGATCACCACACCAGCCTTGGCGGAGCAATTTTTCAATGCTGTCCATAATGATGAGATTGATATCATCATCGGCACGCAGATGGTGGCTAAGGGGCATCATTTTCCGGATTTGACCTTGGTTGGCGTGGTTGACGCGGATTTGGGGCTTGGTGGTGCCGATTTACGAGGCGGGGAGCTAAGCTGGCAGTTGCTGACGCAAGTTGCTGGGCGGGCTGGACGTGCGGAACGCCCGGGCAAGGTTCTGCTGCAAACCGCTATGCCTCAGTCGGCGGTGTTGCAAAGTTTGATCCATGATGACAGAGATGGCTTTATAGAGGCAGAAAAAGCCGCCCGCCAAGACGCCGCTATGCCGCCATATGGACGTTTAGCGGCAGTTATCCTGTCAGGTCGGGATGAGGCGCGTTTAATGATAATCGCGCGGCAGATGGTTGACCACTGGCCGAATTTCGATGGCGTCACGTTATTAGGGCCAGCACCAGCGCCACTACGCTTACTGCGGCGCAATTATCGCGTCCGATTCTTGCTAAAATCAGAACGAGATGTAAACTTACAGCGTGTGATCACATCATGGCTGGCGGCGATATCAATCCCATCAGCCGTCAGCTGTCAGGTCGATATTGATCCGGTCAGTTTCTTTTAAGGCTGATTCCCTCATAATGGTGTGGTTTTGGCAAAAGAAATTGGTCATTTTGCCGCTGATTGCTTAAAAACATCGCATTGATCTTGCTTTAGCGTTTTTCCTATGATAGCAACCATCTCAACAAGTGTTCTGATATTAATCAGGTCAGGTAATTGTGTGATATTCTTCTAAACAATTGCTGACCAATTTGGCCGGAGGATTACCGCTCCATGTCATCAAGTGCTGGTTTAGCCAAACGTTACGTTAAAGCTCTGTTTGAGCTTGCTGACTCTATGGGTAAAATAGATATTATTGCCCGTAACTTTGCCGATATGGAAACTATGATCAGCGAATTTGATGATTTGCGTGATGTTATCCTGTCCTCAGCTATGAGCCGTGATGATCAAGCCAGGATTATGCAGGCTATCCTTGAGAAATCAGGTGCTGATGATCTGGTGGTTAAGTTTGTCGGAACAATTTGTCAAAATGGGCGGCTTTTTGCCTTGCCTCAAATGATTACTGTTTTCTTGGCCGATCTGGCCAAACGTCGGGGTGAGATTTCGGCAGAAGTCATCTCGGCCGTTCCTCTTGATGCGTCACATGAAAAAGACGTCATGGAAGCGATAGCAAATGTGACTAAGAGTGATAAAATTGCTCTGGAAACCTCTGTTGACCCTTCTTTGATTGGCGGATTAGTGGTACGTATCGGATCACGCATGATTGATACATCGATCAAAACGAAACTGAACCGGCTTGAAGCCGCTATGAAGGGTGTTGGGTAATGGACATTCGCGCCGCTGAAATCTCAGCTATTATTAAAGAACAGATTACTAACTTTGGCAGCGAAGCTGAAGTTGCTGAAGTTGGCCGAGTTTTATCGGTTGGTGACGGTATTGCCAGAGTATACGGCCTCGATGAGGTTCGTGCTGGTGAGATGGTCGAGTTTGACGGCGGCATCAAAGGCATGGCGCTGAACCTTGAGAGTGATAATGTCGGTATCGTGATCTTTGGTGATGACCGGGCCATTAGCGAAGGCACAATCGTCCGCCGAACAGGCGCTATTGTTGACGTTCCAACAGGCAAAGGATTGTTGGGTCGGGTTGTTGATGGTCTTGGCAACCCTATTGATGGCAAAGGCCCGATCGAGTCTGAAGCGCGCCGCCGGGTGGAAGTCAAAGCCCCTGGCATCATGCCGCGAAAATCCGTTCATGAGCCTATGCAAACTGGCCTGAAAGCCATTGATAGCCTTATCCCTATTGGTCGTGGTCAGCGTGAGCTTATCATTGGCGACAGACAGACAGGCAAAACAGCGATTGCCATTGATGCCTTTATCAATCAGAAATCAGTCAATGATGCCGCTGGTAAAGATGATAATAAAAAGCTCTTTTGTATTTATGTGGCGGTTGGCCAGAAACGCTCGACCGTGGCGCAAATTGTCCGCACACTCGAAGAAAATGGCGCGATGGAATATTCGATTGTTGTTGCCGCAACAGCATCAGACCCGGCACCGCTTCAGTTTATTGCTCCATACACCGCTTGTGCGATGGGTGAATATTTCCGCGATAATGGCATGCATGCTGTCATCGTTTATGATGATTTGTCAAAGCAGGCCGTTGCCTATCGCCAGATGTCATTATTGCTTCGTCGTCCTCCAGGTCGTGAAGCCTATCCTGGTGATGTGTTCTATTTGCACTCACGTCTATTGGAACGGGCAGCTAAGCTCAATGAAGATAATGGGTTAGGCTCATTAACGGCTCTGCCCGTTATTGAAACTCAAGGCGGTGACGTGTCGGCGTTTATTCCNACCAANGTGATCTCNATTACAGATGGTCAGATNTTNCTNGAAACNGANNTNTTCTNTCTNAGGTATTCGNCCTGCGNTNAATGTNGGNNTNTCNGTNAGNCGTGTNGGNTCNGCNGCNCAANNTAANGCNATGAAANAAGTNGCNGGNNNNATNAAACTTGAATTAGCGCAGTATCGTGAAATGGCGGCTTTTGCCCAGTTTGCATCAGATATGGATGCCTCAACCAGACAATTGCTTGATCGTGGGGCGCGCTTGACCGAATTGCTTAAACAGCCGCAATATTCACCAATGCCCATCGAGGAGCAGGTTGTATCTATCTTTGCNGGNGTTAATGGCTATTTGGATAAAATCGCCCTTGCTGATGTTGGCCGCTTTGAAGAAGGCTTCCTCAACCATATGCGCGGGGCTGGTGCCAATGTCCTAAAAATTATTCGTGACGAAAAAGCAGTGTCTGACGATACCAAAGAGAAGCTGGTTGCTGAACTTGATGGTTTCGCCAAGAGCTTTGCCTAATTTGGTTCTTTGATAATCAGGATTTTGCCCCATGGCCAATTTGAAAGATTTAAAGAACCGGATCAAAAGCGTTAAGTCGACGCAAAAGATCACCTCTGCCATGAAAATGGTGGCGGCGGCTAAACTGCGGCGAGCGCAAGAAAACGCTGAGGCCTCACGACCATATTCAACCCGCATGTCAGCCATTATCAATAGTCTGGCAAGCAAGGCATCACCCGAAACGGCGCCAGCATTATTGGCTGGAACAGGTCAGGATAATCGGGTGCTGTTGATCGTCGTATCGGCTGATCGGGGGCTTTGTGGTGGCTTTAATGGCAGTATTATTCGGGCAACCCGCCGTCAGGTGGAGATGCTGAAAACGGACGGCAAGACCGTTGATCTATTGATGGTTGGCCGGAAAGCCAAGGACGCTTTACAGCGTGAGTTCGCGGATATCATCGTTGACACTAAAGAAGGCGTGCAAGGCACGTCGGTCTCATTTGCCGATATTGATACCATCTCTGATGCTATTATTGATCGGCTTGAAAATGGTCAGCTTGATCGCTGCCAGATCATTTTTAACCGTTTTGTTTCTGCTATTTCACAGGAAGTGAATGTTGATACACTAATCCCTGTCACGATTGATGAGGAGGCCGAGGCTGGTGCAGAAAATGAGGGCAAAGCCCCTTATGANTATGAACCAGATGAAGCGAGCGTGCTGGCCGATTTATTGCCGCGCAACCTTAGTACACAAATCTATGCAGCTATCCTAGAAAGTTCAGCCAGTGAATTGGCGGCGCGGATGACGGCAATGGATAACGCAACCCGTAATGCCGGTGATCTGATTGATCGTCTGACGATGGTTTATAACCGGACTCGTCAGGCCGCTATTACAACTGAATTGATTGAAATTATTTCTGGGGCAGAAGCGCTGTAACCCGATTAACTGCAAGCTGGAGCATCGTATCATGGCCAATAACGCAAAAGGTAGACTGACACAGATTATCGGCGCTGTCGTCGATGTAGAATTTGATGGCGAATTGCCACCAATTCTTAACGCCATTCATGTCGATAATGATGGGCAGAGACTTGTGCTTGAAGTAGCACAGCATCTGGGCGAGCAAACCGTTCGCTGTATCGCTATGGACTCAACCGAAGGGCTGGTTCGTGGGCAGGAAGTCGTCGATACAGGTGAGCCTATTCGTGTTCCTGTTGGCCCTGAAACTCTTGGCCGTATTCTTAATGTTGTGGGGGAGCCTGTGGACGAAGGCAAGCCAGTCAAATCGAAGCTGACTTTCCCNATTCACCGTCCGGCACCTGACTATATTGATCAGTCAACAGAAGCTGAGATTCTGGTTACAGGGATCAAGGTTGTTGATCTGCTAGCGCCATATGCCAAAGGCGGTAAGATNGGGCTGTTTGGTGGTGCNGGTGTTGGTAAAACGGTTCTTATTATGGAACTNATNAACAACGTNGCGAAAGCTCATGGNGGNTATTCGGTTTTTGCCGGTGTTGGTGAGCGNACACGTGAAGGTAACGANCTTTATCANGANATGGTNGAATCNGGCGTTATCAAAACNGATGGCGAAGGCTCAAAGGCNGCTCTTGTNTATGGTCAGATGAATGAACCTCCNGGGGCNCGGGCGCGGGTTGCNCTAACCGGNTTGACGCTGGCNGAATATTTCCGTGACGAAGAAGGCCAGGANGTNCTGTTCTTTGTTGATAACATTTTCCGCTTCACGCAAGCNGGNTCNGAAGTGTCNGCNTTGCTTGGCCGTATTCCATCNGCGGTGGGATATCAGCCAACTNTGGCGACAGATATGGGNGCCCTGCAAGAGCGCATTACCACAACTCGTAAAGGCTCTATNACATCAGTGCAGGCGATTTATGTNCCTGCNGATGACTTGACTGACCCNGCGCCNGCAACNTCTTTTGCTCACCTTGATGCAACAACNGTNNTNTCACGTCAGATTGCTGAACTTGGNATTTATCCTGCGGTTGACCCACTCGATTCGACCTCCAGAATGCTTGACCCACGGATTGTCGGTGATGAGCATTACGGCGTCGCGCGGAGAGTGCAGGAAGTCCTCCAGCAGTATAAATCCTTGCAAGATATTATTGCTATTCTCGGGATGGATGAATTATCAGAAGAAGATAAGCTGGTTGTGGCCAGAGCGCGTAAAATT
>NZIT01000056.1 GCA_002691725.1 SAR116 cluster bacterium
GATTACGGAACGGTGTTATTATCGGCTATGGCCATTAATTATGCTGATAATCCGATGCGCCTGCATTCATCTGTTGAATTGGCACAACAGGCTGGTTTGACTCAGACCACGACACAGAAAATACTGAAAGAATTAGCTGGATCAGATTTTGTTCACGCTCAACGCGGAAAATCTGGCGGCTATCGGTTGCTTCGGCCATCGGCTGATATATCTCTCATTGATATCGTCGAAGTATTGGAAGGCCCGATTGCTTTAACATCTTGTGTGACAACGTCGGCTTACCCTTGTTCGTCTCGACATGTCTGTTTCCTTGGCGGGAATTGGGAGAAAATTAATTCTGCCATTTCTCACGCTCTCAAAGATGTCAGCCTTGCTGATTTATGTAATCCGGAAAATATGTTTCCAGACCAAGAAGCATNAATGAATACTAATCAAACGCAATCAAAATTAACGCCGTCAGTGATGGAGGTAAAGTAGATGTCTGCAACAGCAGAAACGGTCCGCCAAGTCGAAGAAGCCACAGGCAAGTACAAATACGGTTTTATTACCGATATTGAGGTTGATAAAGCTCCTAAAGGGCTGAGCGAAGATACTATTCGCATGATCTCGGCCAAGAAAGAGGAGCCNGAATGGATGCTGGAATGGCGTCTGAAAGCGTATCAGGTATGGCTGAAAATGGATGATCCTGATTGGGCGATGCTGAATTATCCGCCTATTGATTATCAGGATATTCATTATTACGCCGCGCCTAAAGTGGCTGATCAGCCCAAATCCCTTGATGAGGTTGATCCTGAATTGCTTCGGACATATGAGAAGCTTGGTATTCCGTTGCATGAACAGGAAATGCTGGCAGGGGTTGCTGTTGATGCGGTGTTTGATTCTGTATCTGTGGCGACAACGTTTCGTGANAAACTGGCGGAGTCAGGGGTTATCTTNTGTCCGATTTCGGAGGCGATTAAAACGCATCCTGAACTGATCAAAGCCTATATTGGGTCTGTTGTTCCGCAAGGGGATAATTATTTTGCGGCATTGAACTCAGCTGTATTTACTGATGGTTCATTTGTCTATATCCCCAAAGGCGTGCGCTGTCCGATGGAGCTATCGACGTATTTCCGCATTAATGAGCAAAATACTGGCCAGTTTGAACGGACGCTTATCATTGCCGAAGAAGGCTCTTATGTGAGCTATCTTGAAGGCTGTACAGCCCCGCAACGTGATGAAAATCAGCTTCATGCCGCGGTGGTTGAGCTGGTTACCATGGATGATGCGGAGATTAAATATTCCACTGTTCAGAACTGGTATCCCGGTGATGAGAACGGGAAAGGCGGCATTTATAATTTTGTGACCAAGCGTGGTGCTTGTCGAGGGGCAAGGTCCAAAATCTCTTGGACACAGGTCGAAACAGGGTCAGCGATTACATGGAAATATCCATCTTGTATTCTACAAGGTGAGGGCAGTGTGGGTGAGTTTTATTCGGTTGCGGTGACCAATAACGCGCAACAAGCCGATACGGGCACAAAAATGATCCATATTGGCGCTAATACAACCTCAACCATCATATCAAAAGGGATATCTGCTGGCCGTTCCAATAATACTTATCGCGGCTTGGTCAAGATGATGCCGGGCGCCGAAAATGCGCGTAATTTCACCCAATGCGATAGTTTGCTCGTTGGCGATCAATGTGGAGCGCATACCGTGCCTTATATTACCTCGCGCAATCCTAGCGCCAAGGTAGAGCATGAGGCAACAACGTCTCGCATATCTGAAGATCAGCTATTTTACTGTTTGCAACGCGGGATGGCGACTGAAGAAGCGGTATCGCTGATTGTTAACGGGTTCTGCAAAGAAGTCATGAAAGAATTGCCAATGGAATTCGCTGTTGAGGCACAAAAGCTCATCGGCATCTCACTTGAAGGAAGCGTAGGATAATATGCCATTACTGGAAATCAAAAATCTACATGCCTCAATCGGCGACAAGCCGATTTTGAAAGGTATAAACCTNACGATCAATCCGTCTGAAATCCATGCCATTATGGGGCCAAACGGATCAGGAAAAAGCACCTTATCTTATGTTTTGGCTGGCCGTGATGGCTATGAGGTGACTGATGGTGATATCTGTCTTGATGGCCAATCTATCCTTGAAATGGAAGCAGATGAGCGGGCGCGTGCGGGCCTGTTTTTAGCNTTTCAGTATCCTGTTGAATTGCCGGGTGTTGGCGGTATGAGCTTTCTGCGTGGGGCGGTCAATGCGCGCCGCATTGAGGCAGGGCTTGAAGAAATTGATCAGATTGCTTTTGTTAAAACCGTCCGGGCAGCCGCCGCCAAATTAGGGATCAAGGATGATATGCTGAAAAGAGCCGTCAATGTCGGCTTTTCTGGAGGCGAGAAAAAGCGTTATGAGATTCTTCAAATGGCGTTGCTTGAACCACGGATGGCTATTTTGGATGAAACCGATTCTGGCCTGGATGTTGATGCTTTGCGGATCGTATCGGAGGGCGTTAATGCGCTGAAAACTGATGATATAGGGGTTTTGGTAATCACCCATTATCAGCGCCTGCTTGACTATATTATTCCTGATCATGTGCATATTCTTGCTGATGGCAAGGTCGTCAAATCTGGTGATAAGTCGCTAGCGCTTGAGGTCGAGAGAACCGGCTATGGAGGCTTTATCGATGCCGCATGATGTCATCAGTTTTGAGCGTTTGACGGCTGATGCATCCTCGCGCTATGCCAAAAATGGCTGGCCAAGCAGCAAGGATGAGGCATGGCGATTTACCAATATCAATGCCATTAGATCAGCGCAGTTTGCCCCGGCTGAGGCATTACAAGGAGTGGTATCTAAAGCCCAAAATAACCTNATTCAATTTATTAATGGCGTCTATCAACCTATTGATAATGTGTCATTTAGTAAAGGTATTAATTGTGACAGCCTGTCACAGAATACGGTGCTCACATCGGCCTTGGCAGCGGCTGTTCCTGACCAGCATAAAGTCGCTGATTTCGCCCTTGCTTACGCCAAGGATGGATTAGCCATTACAATCGATCAGCCTGTTGCTGAACCATTACAGTTGATTTTCGATTATTCAGGTGATGGCGTATCGAGCCACCCTGTGCTTGTTTTCAAGATCATGCCGGGGGCAGAGCTAACGATTTTGGAAGAACATAAAGGTGATGGGTCGGGGCTATCGGCACCGCTTATGCTGTTTTGTTTGGAAGAAGGGGCAAGGTTAAATCATGCGCGGCGTTTGATTGAGGCGGATAGCCGATATCATTTGGGGCTTAATTTAGTCAAACAACAAGCCAAGTCAGTTTATCATGGCGATATGGTCATGGCGGGCGGTGATATTAGCCGAAGCGAGACACAAGTCAGCCTGGCCGAGGCTGATGCCCAATCCTATTTGAATGCGGTGTATTTGGGGCGCGATAAGCAAATCCGCGATGTCACCAGCAGGATTGATCATGATGCCCCAGATTGTCAGTCCTTTCAGCGTATTCATGGCGTTCTTGATAACCAGGCCAAAGCCGTCTTTCAGGGTAAGGTGAAAGTGGAAAGATATGCCCAGAAAACCGATGGCAATCAGATGAGCCGGACGCTTATTCTATCGCCTCAGGCCGAGGCTAATACAAAGCCAGAGCTGGAAATCTATGCAGATGATGTGACATGCTCGCACGGCGCCACCATTGGTGAGCTTGATGATGATCAGCTTTTCTATTTGATGTCGCGCGGAATTAGCCAGGATGCGGCGCGCCAAATGCTGATTGAGGCTTTCTTGGTCGATGTCGTGGATGAGCTGGATGAGCCGCAACGCGAATGGCTGGTTGCACCGATTGAACAGTGGATTAAATCAAGGGTGAGTACATGAAACCGCAACATGCAAATGATCAAGATGGTTATGCAAATGATATTGATTGGCAGCAAATCCGCGCCGATTTTCCTATTTTGCAGCGTCAAATCCATGGCAAACCGCTGACCTATCTTGACTCGGCGGCCTCCGCGCAAAAACCGCAAATGGTGATTGATGCTATCTCTGATGCTTATAGCCAGCATTACGCGAACGTTCATCGCGGTATCCACAGGTTGAGCGAAGAAGCAACGGATAAATATGAATCATGCCGCACCAAACTTGCCCAATTCATTAATGCTGCGTCTGCTCATGAGGTGGTGTTAACGGCAGGGGCAACGGTATCGCTTAATATCATCGCCCAATCCTATGGCGGCATGGTGCTGAATGAAGGTGATGAAGTTCTCATCTCAATCGCTGATCACCACGCCAATATTGTTCCATGGCAAATGATCTGTCAGCAGAAAGGCGCTATTTTAAGGGCAGCTCCTGTTGAGCCAGATGGTCATGTCGATATGAATAANGTTGCNGATATGGTTAGCCATAAGACGAAAATTATCGCAATGCCGCATGTATCGAATGTGCTTGGGACGGTTTATGATATTAAATCNCTGTCAGACNTGGCNCATGCCCATGATGCGGTCATGGTGGTTGATGGCTGTCAGGGGGCTGTTCATATGCCGGTTGATATTCAGGCATTGGGGTGTGATTTCTATGTCTTCTCAGCGCATAAACTCTATGGCCCTAGCGGTATTGGCATGATGTGGGGACGGCACGACCTGTTGGCATCTATGCCGCCATTTATAGGTGGCGGGGCTATGATTGACAGGGTGACGATTGAGGCATCTACTTATGCTGATCCGCCGGAACGGTTTGAGGCTGGAACGCCGCCTATCGCCGAAGCGTTAGGGTTTGCGGCTGCTATTGATTATGTTGAGGCTATTGGCATGGATCATATTCGTGACCATGAACACGATCTCATCACCTATGCGCATCAAAAATTATCAGCGATAGATGGGGTTAAGTTAATCGGCACGGCAGGCGCTAAATCAGGGGTTATTTCCTTTGTCATGGATTGCGCTCATCCGCATGATATATCGACCATTGTTGATCGTGCTGGAGTCGCTATCCGTGCTGGCCATCATTGCGCCCAGCCTTTGCATGATTTCCTTGATTTGCCTGCCACCGCAAGAGCGAGTGTCGGCATTTATAACTCACGCCAGGATTTTGATGTGCTGGCTGAGGCTTTGGAAAAAGTGAAGGTNATATTTGCATGANGGCTGACCATCTCACCTTGCATGATTTTATGCCTGATGGTGTTGGGCAAGCAACAACCGATGGCTATATTGCGCGTTCGGGTGAGCCGTTTTCCAACNCTGAACAGGCGAAAAAAGTGCCTGTTATTGATGTTGTCGATGCCTTATCAACGGTCTTTGATCCGGAAATACCGGTTAACATCTATGAGCTAGGGCTTATATATGATATTGAAGCAAAAGATAATGGTGATGTGTATATCACGATGTCGCTAACCGCTCCGGGCTGTCCTGTTGCCGGAATATTGCCGAAACAAGCGGCCGATGCTGTGGCTAAGCTTGATCATGTTGGCTGTGTAGAAGTCGAATTGGTTTGGGATCCGCCCTGGACAAAAGACCGAATGAGCGATGATGCCAGAATGGCATTAGATTTGTGGTAGGGAGATAAGGTGAGGGAAAAACATGTTTTCATCTGATAAACCGATTATTACCCTGACAGATCGGGCAACCCAACATATTCAGATGTTGATGGATGCAGGGTCTAGTGATGTTATGGGGATACGTGTNGGCATTAAAACCGCCGGCTGTTCGGGCATGAAATATCATGTTGAATANGCCAAGGATCAAAAGCCATTTGAGGATAGTATCAGCGTCAATGGTGTCACTGTATTGATTGATCCCGCCGCCGTCATGTTTNTAATCGGTTCAGAAATGGACTGGCAAGAAGACAAATTTTCATCTGGATTTGTGTTCAATAATCCAAACGAAACCGCCCGTTGTGGATGTGGTGAGAGCTTTTCTGTCGAAGCCACATAGTCGTTTCAATTTATATTAAAGGAAAACAAAATGGCCGATGCCGTNAAGGTTGAACCGCCAGCAAAATATGGTGAAAAAATTGGTGTCGGTCAGGCGNTNCTNGAATTAGTCAGATATATATCACCGCGCGGTAANCGTGAGGTGATGACACGAACATTCCTNGCATTGCTGTTTATCTCAATTGCNCGTGCAGCAACATTGATNGTGCCATTAACTTATGGATGGGTGGTCGATTATGTATCAGAAGACCCGTTCGTATTTGATATTTNTGTCATGTGGTGGCTATTGGGCGCCTATGCNATAGCCAGAATTAGCCAGCAATTTTTCGATGAGGGGAGCGAGTATGTCTTTGTCCGCGTTGCCCAAAAAGCCGTTCATGCCGCCGCGCTTAAAACCTTTCGGCATCTGCATTCGCTTAGCCTCAAGTTTCACCTGGACCGTCAGACAGGTGGNTTAACTCGTGCCATTGAACGTGGCGCTAAAGGGATGGAGTTTTTGCTGACTTTTGCTTTGCTGGAAGTCATGCCATTGATTATAGAACTGATCCTTGTATCAGCGATTTTATGGGGTCTTTTTGGATTTTATTATGCGCTTGTAACGGTCATTACTGTCATCATTTATGCCACTTATACGCTTGTTTTGACGGAGTGGCGGATTAAGTTTCGGCGGCGCATNAATGACGCCGATGAGAAAGCCGCTACACGCGCTGTTGATTCACTGCTCAATTATGAAACTGTCAAGTATTTCAATGCAGAGGAAATGGAAGCTAAACGATTTTCTAATGCGTTGAAAGGCTATGAAGATGCGGCTGTTGTGTCGCGTACCTCACTATCTTTAGTCAATGTTGGTCAGGGCTTAATCATTTCTATTGGCTTGATGATTGTGATGGGTCTGGCCGGGCATGATATTAAGGCTGGTAATTTATCAATCGGCAGTTTTGTGGTCGTTAATACCTATCTCATNCAGCTCTATTTGCCGCTTAATTTCCTTGGTTATATTTATCGTGAGATTAGGCAATCCATTGCTGATATGGAACGCATGTTTTCGCTGCTGACAGAAGACCCTGATATTAAGGATTTCCCGTCTGCGGTGCCGCTTCAAATCAATGGTGGCCGGATTGAGTTTGATAAGATCACCTTTACCTATGGCCCGCGTGCGGTTCTCAAACAACTCAGTTTCACGGTTGAGCCGGGGGATCGTGTCGCGTTAGTAGGGCCGAGTGGCGCGGGCAAGTCCACCATTTCTAAATTATTGTTCAGATTTTATGACCCTGATGCTGGTGAGATTCGCATTGATGGCCAATCCTTAAAAGGTATAGAACAGTCAAGTTTGCGCGCCGCCATCGCCATGGTTCCGCAAGATACGGTGCTGTTTAACACAACGATTGCTGAAAATATCGCTTACGGCACTGATGAAATGGATATGGATAAGGTTCGCAAAGCGTCTGAGCTGGCCTCCCTTGATCAATTCATATCGTCGCTGCCAGATGGCTATGATACACGGGTAGGTGAGCGCGGCTTAAAATTATCGGGTGGCGAGAAGCAGCGTGTTGCTATCGCTAGAGCTATTCTGAAAAACCCATCTATCTTTCTCTTTGATGAGGCGACATCTGCCCTGGATAGCCATACCGAAAAACAGATCCAATCCTCACTAAATGAGATTAGTCAGGAAAGAACGACACTTATTATCGCCCACCGTCTGTCTACAATTGTCTCTTGTGATGAGATTCTTGTTCTGGTTAAGGGGGAAATTGTTGAACGCGGAACGCATACGCAACTGCTCGCCAAAAAAGGCGTCTATTTTGATATGTGGGAACGCCAAGCCTCAGAAAGCCCGCAAATCACAGCATCATGATATCTGCCGCCCCTGTTATGCCTGCGCTATCCACCCTGACACATAAGGGCATGGATATTCGATATGGGATATGGGGCAAGGCGCTGTATTCAGCGGCAGAGAGGCCAAATAAGCCGATCCTTGTTGTTCTGCCCGGCTTGTCGGAGTTTATTGAAAAATACGCCTTGATCATGTTGCCGCTTCTTGAACANGATNTNGATGCGCTGATTATAGATTGGCCATCGCAAGGCATGAGNGGGCGTCTTTTGGCAGAGCGCTTGCCTGTCCATATCGGCAACTTTAATGATTATCTTGATGCGCTGGAGGCGGTGCTGAACGCAACGGGTATCCTGCGCGGCAGGCCGGTTATCCTGTTTGGTCATTCCATGGGTGGGCATTTGGCGTTACGCGCCCTAAAACATATCCCTGACCTTGATATTAAAGGCATAGTGCTTTCCGCCCCCATGATGCAATTAGCGCTATCGCCAAGCTGGTTTATCAGGCCAGCATTGCAGGTGTTAATGATGCTGGGTTTTGCCAAAAAGCCAGTCTCAGCCAAACATAATCGGCCAGATGGTAATACATTTTATGATGATAATCCGCTAACAACCGATGCTGATGGCTATGCGGTGATGCCGCAATTATGGCAACGCTATCCCATGGCTAAAACGTATGAACCTACCTATGGCTGGGTCAAGGCGGCGTATCAATCTTGCGCACGGACAACGGCCTCAACGTCTTGGTTACATCATCTGTCCTGCCCTATGCAAGCGCATATTCCTGCCGATGAACGTATTGTTGATGGCAAAATACAGAAATGGGCGGTTGACCAGATACCGCAATGTGAGAGCCATATTTACCCTGCGGCGAGGCACGAATTGATGCTTGAACGGCCAGAGATCAGACAATCATTCTGGCATAATGTGATGCAGTTTCTGAAGCGGCTGGATGCGCTCCCCGATACTTGTTCAGATATTGTCTTAGAATAAGAATTGCTCTTGCATCGCCCGTTCAGCCAAACCTTGACCGGGATCACTAAGAATAGTGTAGCTGATATTTTTATCCATTCTAATGTGAACAGTCGACACATCACGGATCTCTGTTCCATCAGCGGCCGCACTAGCTGGCCGAAAATCAGGTTCAATCATGGTTAAATACACATCAGCAGATTGTGGCAAGATCGCCCCTCGCCATCGCCGTGGACGGAAGGCACTAACCGGTGTCATGGCCAGAACTTCTGATCCGAGCGGGATAATTGGGCCATGCGCGGATAAATTATATGCGGTCGATCCAGCTGGTGTAGCGATAATCAGCCCATCACCAACCATTTCAGGCAGACGTTCAACCCCATCTATCGAAATCTTGCATTTGACCGCCTGATAGCTTTCTCTTGATATGGAAACTTCATTAATGCCGTGGGCGTGGTGAACCTCACCATGGATAGTATGCGCTGTCATAGCGAGCGGATGGATGACCGTTGTCTCGGCTTTATTAATACATTCAACAAGGTCTTCCTGATGGAACACATTCATCAGAAAGCCAACCGTTCCGCAATTCATCCCATAAACAGGGCGATTGACCGCAACAGATGCTTTTAACGTCTTTAGCATCTGCCCATCACCGCCTAAGGCGATAATGACATCACAATCCTCAAGCGCGTGCTGACCATATGCCTCAACCAGTTCGGTTAGCCGTTGTTGAGCCATTGGTTTATTTGATGCGGTAAAATGAAAGCGCATAATCCATCCTCTTATGATGAACCCATAGCATATATTGTGTTAACTTGCTATGCTGTGCGCGCTTTGTGCTTGTTTAATTGCTATCATTTCCTATCTTTAATATATGAATAAACAAAACAAACCCATGTCGGTCATCCCGCAACCTGATAATAGTGCGCTTGTCAAAATTGTTGAGGGAAGGGATGAGAATAACCAACTGGTCAAAGTGCCCGTGGTGACTGAGCTTCCTTTAACCATCTTTCTCAATAGACAAGAAATCGTAACAACAATGACGCTTGGCGATTGGCCAGAATATCTGGCTGTCGGGTTTTTGAAGAATCAAAACATGCTCAAGGATGATGATGTTATCACGGCTATTGATGTTGATAATGATCTCGGTGTGGTTGTTGTTAGGACAGAACGTGAAACAAATTACGAAGAAAAATTAAAGCAGAAAATCCAAACAAGTGGCTGTGCCCAAGGCACTCAGTTTGGTGATATGATGGATGCGATGGAAGATATATCGCTTAATCCAGATGCGCGGATACATATCTCTGACATGATGCGGCTGATTAAAACGATTAACACGATGCCGAGTTTATATCTTTCCGCAGGTGCTATTCATGGCTGTGTCTTAGCCGAGGGTGATCATGTACTGGCCTATATCGAAGATGTTGGTCGCCATAACGCGGTTGATAAGATTGCTGGATGGATGCGGCTTAATGATATTTCTGGCGGCAACAAGATTTTTTATACAACTGGCCGGTTGACCAGCGAGATGGTGATCAAAACCGTGCAGATGCAAATCCCGATTTTGGTATCACGCTCAGGTTTTACCCATTCCGGCGTTGCGATGGCTGAACAAACGGGGCTAACCCTCATTGGCCGCGCCAGGGGAAAGCGGTTTACCGCCTTAACAGGCTGTCAGCGTATTATTGATGATTACGATACATATGCAGATAATGGTGCTGATGATATAGCATCTCCGCAACGGGCGGCGTCACGGATATGAGTGCCGATTTACCCCCTCCCAAATCACCGCATGTCGCCACTCAGCCTTTGCGTTCATCGGATGTCATGGCTGTGATTCTGGCTGGCGGTGAGGCGCGGCGCATGGGCGGTGGTGACAAGACATTGATTGAACTTGGCGGCAAGCCTATTCTGCGTCATATTCTTGATCGTCTCACCCCGCAATGTAAGGATGTTATTATCAATGCTAATGGTGATCTGAACAGGTTCAAATCGTTTGGCCTGTCGGTGATAGCGGATCGACTTGATGGCTTTTTGGGGCCATTGGCGGGTATTTTGGCTGGGCTAGATGCGGCGGCGGCACAATATCCTAATAAAACTCATGTGCTTAGCCTGGCTGGTGATACGCCGTTTATTCCGCTTAATTTGGTTGAGCGAATGCTCAATAAAGCCAGCCCGACCGGGTTGGTTTGCGCGGCGTCAGGCGGCCGCACGCATCCGGTATTTGGGCTTTGGCCAGTTTCTATTCGCGCCGAATTACGCGATAAGCTGATTAATGATGGCATCCGTAAAATTGATGGCTTTACCGCTGCTTATGATGTTGAGATATGTCATTTTGATGGAATTCCTGATCCATTTTTTAATATCAATACGAGCGATGATAAAGACAAGGCAGATCGTATTCTCAGCCAAGTTCTGTAATATAATCTCAGAAATGCTTGCATCATGGCAAAAGCTGGCTAGATTAGCGCCTATATTAGCCTATTGAAAAATGGAAATGGTCATAGCCTATGCTTGAAACGATACAGTTGTTAGCGGATACCTATAAAAACGCAATTGATCGGCTCGTTCAGCGGATGGATAAGCATTTTGATAAGGCTGTTGATATGATGCTTGAGGCATCAGGGCAGGTGATTGTCTGCGGGATGGGGAAATCTGGTCTGTTTGGTCAGAAAATATCATCGACTTTGGCCTCGACTGGAACGCCTAGTATTTTTCTTCATCCAGCAGAAGCTATTCATGGTGATTTAGGCCGGGTTCGCGCTAATGATGTGCTGGTGCTGATCTCTAATTCTGGAGAAACCGAGGAAATTATCCGATTGCTCCCTGCCTTTGAGCGTATCGGGCTGCCAAGCATTATCTTCACAGGGAATTTGAAATCTAGTTTAGCCAAACATAGTGATGTTGTGCTTGATATATCGGTTGATAGAGAGGCGTGTCCGCTTAATCTTGCTCCGACAACCTCTGGGTTAACGACTCTTGTTATGGGGGATGCGCTGGCTATTGCTTTGATGGAAAAGCGCGGTTTCAAAGTCGAAGATTTTGCCGCCACCCATCCTGGTGGGGCGCTGGGTAAGCGGCTTCTGGCAAGGGTCAGCGATCAGATGATCACAGAAAAACTGCCTTTTGTTCCCCCTAATATGCCAATGTCATCGGTTATTGTTGCTATGACTGAGGGCAGGCTTGGCATCGCGCTTGTCGGCACGCCTGAAAAGTTAGATGGTATCATTACTGATGGGGATTTGCGCCGTGCGATTGGTGATCAGATTGATTTTCAGCAGACGCAAGCCGAAGGTCTGATGTCACCAAATCCGCTGACAGTTCGACCTGAAACCAAAATAACAGAAGCCGAAGCCAAAATGCAAGAGGCGCGTGTCCAGTGTCTTATTGTGGTTGATGATAAGCAACATGTATGCGGTGTTGTGCAGATTTTTCAGCCGATATCATGAAACTTGATGATTTTGATTATAAGCTGCCAGCAGAGGCAATCGCGCATAAACCGGTGAGCCCACGGCATCAGGCAAAATTGCTTGATATGCGGCAACATGATCTGCAAGACAAGCATATTATAGACTTGCCATCATATCTTAATAGTGATGATTTAATCATTGTAAATAATACAAAAGTTATACCTGCACGTTTAAGGGGAAAGCGTGGAGAGGCTGGCATTTCTATCACCCTGCATCAGCAAATATCTCGCGATCAATGGCGTGTATTTGCTAAGCCAGCAAAGAAACTTCGTCTCAATGATGAGGTGATTTTTGCCCCTGATTTTGTAGCCAGGGTGACGTCTATTGGTGATGATGGGCAAAGAGAATTACAATTTAACTGCTCAGGTGGTGAATTGGTAATGGCATTGCATAGGCATGGCACGATGCCATTGCCGCCATATATTCCGCGACCAGATGTGGCGGATGCGGATGATGAGCATGATTATCAAACCCTGTTTGCGCGCCATGAAGGTGCTGTTGCGGCACCAACGGCTGGATTACATTTTGATGAAACGCTGATGGATGCGCTGGCGGCTCGCCATATTCCGATTAGGGAAGTCACTCTGCATGTTGGAGCAGGGACGTTTTTACCGGTCAAGGTGGATAATCCACGGCACCATATTATGCATAGCGAGTGGGGGGAGATATCGGCAGAGACGGCGGATGCTGTTAATTCTTGTCGCCAGCGCGGGGGACGTATTGTTGCGATTGGCACAACGTCACTTCGCCTGCTTGAAAGCTGTTGGCGTGATCATGGTGATATTCGCCCCTATCAAGCGGAAACCGATTTGTTTATTCTGCCCGGATATCAGTTTGGGGTTGTCGATATGTTGATGACGAATTTTCATCTGCCGCGTTCGACTCTATTGATGTTGGTATTTGCATTTGCTGGTGAAGATTTGGTCAGACGCGGCTATCAGCATGCGCTCAGCCATGGATATCGGTTTTTTTCATATGGTGATGCCTGTTTAATGGAGCGACAGCATGACAAATCCTGACTTTCAGTTTTCGCTTTTGAACAGTGATGGCGGCGCTCGTCGCGGCCGTCTTAACACTGCTCATGGGGTGATTGAAACGCCTGTATTCATGCCGGTTGGCACAGCTGCCACGGTGAAAGCCATGACGGTTGATGATGTCTGGGCAACTGGCGCCATGATCATTCTTGCTAATACCTATCATTTGATGCTTCGACCGGGGGCTGAACGTGTGGAAAGGCTAGGTGGTGTTCGTCGGATGATGGGATGGGATGGCCCTTTGCTAACCGATTCTGGCGGCTTTCAGGTTATGTCGCTGGGTAATTTGCGAAAGATTGATGAGGATGGTGTCACCTTCAAATCACATCTAGATGGGTCAAAGCACCGCCTAACCCCGGAACGGTCTACCGATATTCAGCGCATGCTTGATGCGACAATTACGATGGCATTTGATGAATGTACGCCATTTCCGGCTGAGCATGATGTGGCCGCCACCTCAATGCGGTTATCAATGGATTGGGCAGAACGCTGCCGTGCGGCTTTTGTCAAAAGACAGGGTTATGGTCAGTTTGGCATTGTTCAGGGNAGCATTTATCCTGATTTAAGAGAAGAGTCTGTTAAGCGCCTGGAGCAAATTGATTTTGATGGTTATGCGGTTGGCGGTCTGGCTGTTGGTGAAGGCCAAGACGCCATGTTCGCAACGCTTGATGTCACCACCCCGATGATGCGCGCGGATAAGCCACGTTATCTGATGGGGGTTGGTAAACCTGATGATATTGTGGGTGCTGTCGCGCGCGGGATTGATATGTTTGATTGTGTTTTGCCAACGCGGTCGGGACGCACGGGTCAGGCATTTACCCCACGCGGAACGGTTAACATGAAAAATGCTCGTCACGCGGATGACCCTAGACCGCTTGATGAGACTTGCGCTTGCTCTGCCTGCAGACGTTATTCGCGTGCCTATCTGCATCATTTATTCAAAGCCGATGAAGTGCTAGGGCTTATGCTGTTAACGCAGCATAATATCACCTATTATCAGCATTTGACGGCGGCTATTCGGACGGCTATTGATCATGGCCAATTTGCAGATTTTGCTGATCAATTTTATGAAACCAAAGCGTTGGGTGATATTCCGCCGTTAGACGGATAATATAGAAAAATCTCTCATATTCTGTCATCATAACATCATGATAGCGCCTGTCAGAACTGAACTCATCCATGATCTTGCCACCAGCCACGGATTTAGCGTTGTCGGTATTGCCAGTGCTGAGGCTGATGCCGAATTAGCAGAACGGCTAGATGCTTTTCTTGATGCTGGGCATCATGGTGATATGCAATGGATGAAAGATACGCGCGACCGCCGAATCTCGCCTGTTGCTATGTGGTCAGATGCTAAATCTGCCATTGTCCTTGGTATGAATTACGCCCCTGATCATGACCCTATGGAAAACCTCACTTCACGCTCGCATGGGAATATTTCTGTCTATGCACGGGGCAGGGATTATCATGATGTGATCAAAGGCAAGTTAAAGCAATGTGCCGCCCAAATAGCGAAAGGTTTAGACATAGAGGTGAAGGTTTTTGTGGATACGGCGCCATTAATGGAAAAGCCGCTTGCCGCGCGTTCAGGGCTTGGCTGGCAAGGCAAACACACCAATCTGGTATCGCGGGAATATGGCTCATGGCTATTTATCGGCGTCATATTAACGAATGCTGAGCTAGCACCCCATCAGCCTGCGGAAGACCATTGCGGCAGCTGTACGCGCTGTTTAGATATTTGCCCAACAGATGCTTTTCCGGCGCCTTATCAGCTGGATGCCAGACGCTGTATTTCCTATTTGACGATTGAATATGCCGGCATCATTCCGCCTGAGTTTCGCCGACCTATGGGTAATCGCATTTTTGGATGTGATGATTGTTTAGCGGTATGCCCGTGGAACAGATTTGCCCGCACAGCAAGTGAGCAGAAACTGCAAGCAAGAGCTGAGCTGACCATGCCAATGCTGGCGGATTTACTTGCTCTTAATGAGGCGGCTTTCAGGAAACAATTTGCCGCATCACCAGTCAAACGCACAGGCTATCAGCGCTTTATCAGGAATGTTCTGATTGCTTGCGGCAATAGTGGCAATGCGAGGCTAACCCCTGCCGTTAAGAGGCATTTAGACTCTGCTGATATGGTTATTCGTGCCAGTGCTATCTGGGCGTTATCGCAAATTATGCCGGCAGATGATTTCGCAGCGCTAGCGTCGCAATGCAGGCCAAGCGAAGATCATCAAGATGTAGCCGCTGAATGGGATTCCGGAATAAGCATCTGCAATGCTCCAGCGAATAACATATAGAGCGAGGTTAGTAAAATTCCCCATTTCACATAATCAAACTGACCGGGGATATCAAACTGTTCCAGCGTTGCCATGACGGCAAAAATGACCCAGAGAACGGTGACAGGAAAAGATACCTTCCGCCAACGCTTTGTTCTAATCGGATGAATAAACTTTACTGGCAGAAACATGGTAATCGCCAAAATCACACAAATGACAGTGATCGTCCAGAAATGCGGCTGAATAGCAAATAACACCAAAATCACCATATTCCAGCANGATGGGAANCCNGAAAACGATTTATCNGCNGTTTTCATGCGNGTATCGGCAAAATAAAGNGANCTNGCAAATGTNATGACAAGNGTGGTGAACCAGCCTGTCCAGCCTGANAGCAAGCCGCTTTGAAACAGCGCAAATGCGGGNATGAANACATANGTCAGATAATCAATNATCAAATCTAGCAAGACGCCATCAATGCGTTTTGCATTATCAGTCACATCAAATCGCCGCGCNAATGGGCCNTCAATCCCATCAACAATAAAGGCNATCATCAGCCAGAAAAACATCGCATCCCAGTCTGCTTTAGCCGCCTCAAGAATGGCTAACATGGCTAGAATTGCACCTGTTGCGGTAAATAAATGCACACTATATGCGCGCAGAGTCGAGTTCAATGTATTCTCCAATGTCTTAGATGCAATCATAAACGCAANACATGTATCAATGCAATCAAAGGCTTAATTGGTCTGGTTTCTTTATAAAATCTGACTCAGAAACTCTTTGGTTCTAGGGTCTTTCGCCTTACTAAAAAATGTCTTAGGCGGCCCATGTTCAACAATAACTCCATTATCAGTAAAATAGATATGATCGGCGACTTCTCGTGCAAATCCCATCTCATGCGTGACGAGAATACACGTCATGCCTTCTTGCGCCAGGTCCTTGATTGTGACTAGCACCTCTTTNACGGTTTCGGGGTCAAGCGCCGCTGTCACCTCATCAAACAGCATAACATCAGGGTTCATGGCGAGCGAGCGCGCAATCGCCACACGCTGTTGCTGGCCGCCAGATAGCTCTCCTGGATAGGCATGCTCTTTGCCTTCCAGGCGAACCTTTTGCATTAATTCAAAGGCCCGTTTTTCTGATGCGGCGCGATCTTGTTTTAACACCATAGTCGGTGCCATGATGATATTTTCTAGTGCTGTTTTATGCGGAAATAAATTATATTGCTGAAACACCATGCCAACCCGTTTGCGTAATTCTAACTTATCCAATTTAGGGTCAGTCAAATCAATGCCGCAGACATTAATCTCTCCGCCCTGGATATCATTCAGCGCGTTAATACAGCGAATAAGCGTCGATTTACCCGAACCAGAAGGGCCAATCACGCAAATGACTTCACCCTTTTTGACATCAAGGCTGACGCCTTTCAAAACTTCGAGTTGGCCAAAGGATTTATGAACATCCCTAATCGATACAATCGTTTCTGCATTTTTTTTAAGCATGACTAAATACCTCTATATTTTCACCGAATAGCGGCGTTCTAGATGCATCGTAACCCGCGCAATAGGATAACAGTAGAGAAAGAATAACCCCAGCGCAAAACTATAAAAGGGAACAAGCAGTTCAGGGTGATTATCTTCAGATTCCATCGCTTGCCGCGATAATGTGATAATCTCCTCAACCCCAAGCAGTGAGCATAATGGTGTCGCCATCGTCAGAATTGCATACCAATTCATCCATGGCGGGATCATGCGCTTAAAACATTGCGGCAGAATAATCCGCCATAAGATTTGTTGGCGCGTGAAGGCCAGACTTTCTGCCGCTTCCCATTGCGCGGTTGGCACCGATAGAACGGCGCCCCGGACAATCTCAGATATATTTGCCATGATTGGCAGGGATAGCCCAATGACGGCTTTTGTCCAATCAGGTATCATAATGATGACCCCGAAAATGGTGACCTCAAACGGGAAGGCAAGCAGCACAATAAACAACAGNACAAGCCAGGGTGAATTGCGGAAAAGTTGTGTAATGAACCAGCTAAATCGGCGAATNATACCCGTCTTTGAGATTTGCCCTAAGCCGAGAATTATGCCTAAAACCGTCCCAATGAGCATGGCAAAAAGGGANATGATAACATTAAACAGAAAGCCTGATTTTAACAGAAACGGCATCCATTTAATGAGCGCGGCAAAGGCATCTGTCATGGTGAAATTGCCCGCCGCATGACTGGCAAAAGGCCAAATCATCAGTGGCAGCATTAACACTAAGCCTGTCCAGGGCGGCATGTTGGCAAGCCATGCGCTCGTATTGAAGGCAACAGGTTGGCTGGGTGCAAATGGCTTTAAGACAGGTAAGTCTGTGCTGCCATTTTTGCCAATGCCGGGAATGGATGTTGAAAATCTACTGGCCATAACCGGGAATCCTTAATCTGTTTTCCCATGAATTCATGCTCATCACCAGAACCCCAACGAGCAGGATATACACAACAAATACCAACAGCATGGTAGGATATTGTGCCGACGGATAATCATTCCAAATCGTCACCGATTGATAGAGCAATTCAGGGACGGCGATACCGTAGGCTTGGGTCGTTGTTTTGACCAGATTAATCAAATTGTTATTGAGGGACGGTAATGAGACACGGATAGCCAGTGGAAATATCACATAGCGAAAGGTTTGCAGGCGCGAGAAGCCAAGCGATTCTGCGGCTTCTTTGGTGCTATCAGCAACCGCCTCAATACCGGCTCTGAATATCTCAACATTAAACGCACCAGCAAAAAACGACAGCGAAATGATCGCCCATCCGACATTCGATATGATGGGAACCTCTAGCCAGCCATCAGGGCTGAATGTAGGCGTGAACTGGCCTAGCGCAAAATAGAAGAATAACAGCTGAACATAAGGTGGGGTGTTGCGAAAAAACTGGATATACCCCTGAACAAAGCCACGGATGAAGCGGTTGCTACTACCTTGTGCNAATGCCCCAACAATACCAATAACGACAGATAGAATAAGACAATAAAATGACAGTTTAATGGTCATCCAAATGCCTGAAAGGATTTTTCCTTGTTGTACAGGTTCATACATCCAGATGAAATTCCATCTGGGGTAATCTTCAGCCATCTGGCGAAAAAAATCAGNTATAAAGTCCATATTACATACCAGAATCCCGTCATCGGTAAATGACGGGATTCCTTATTATTTGGTGATTTATTTATTCAGCCAGCCAATCGTTGTACTGAGCGTTTTTATCAGCAAGGAATTGAGTTGCCTTGATGCCCCACTTTTCTTCAAGAGCGATCAATGCGCCATCCTGATGCCACTGATACTGCATACCAGCCATGAAACGTCCAAACACGCAATCCCGCTCACCACTTGGGACAGCCAGTGCCCATGGGTTGTCATCTTCGGAGTTTAGCGGCATTTCGAAGTCATCCCAGTTGCCAGAGCTAAGATCAGAGCCGATGGAGCTGTCATCATATACCCAAGCGATACATTTCTTGTCACGGAGAGCTTGTTTTGCTTCTGCGTTACCAGTAAATGCAATGACTTGTGCGCCATAGCGCTCTTCAACGATCTGGTTATAAAACGCCCCTTGCTTACCGCATACAGGCTTACCACGAAGGTCTTCCCAGTTGGTTAGGCCAAGTGCCTTGGGTGACATAACATTTGTTCCAGATGTGTAGTAGTTAGGGCCGACGATACCAACAATCTCACGGCGGTCCTTACGGTCAGACATCGTTGCGATCATCAGGTCAATCTTACCCTGCTCAAGGAACTGCATCCGGTTGGATGACTGAACAGCAACAAGCTCAATATCTACACCCATCTTAGCGGCAACATCATTGGCCATATCGATTTCCATGCCAACAATTTCACCATTTGAATCACGATAGCCCCACGGCTTGTAGTCAGCCTTAACGCCAACAACGATCTTGCCACGAGACATAACCTTGTTCCAAGTATCGTTTGTACATTCAGCAGAGGCCACAATTGGTGACATCGCAAAACTAGCGGCGATAGCGCCAGCCATAATCTTCTTGATCATAAAATCCTCCATTAAAAATAATATGCCATTACAACATGTATGACATCATATCATTCACAATATAACGACAATGATCTATAATGTATTGGCTGAGATTATTTAGCAATATCTAAAAATGGTTTCATTAAAAAAATACATGTTCTGTCAGTTTTGAATTGCTAAATGATGGTTTTGTGATCATTAGTAAAGCATACATTAATCTAACGTATTTCTTTACCAGATTTTTCATATGTCAGATCACCTCCAAATCAGCAATCCTGATCATTCCAAGCTTCCATCTCATGCCGAAGTCGTTGTTATCGGCGGCGGCGTCATGGGATGTTCAACGCTCTATCATCTGACCAAAGACGGGGTTAGTGATTGCGTCCTTTTAGAGAGGAACAAACTGACCTCCGGGACGACATGGCATTCTGCAGCGCAGGTGCGAGCCTTACGCTCAACGCAGAATCTGACTAATTTGATCAAATATTCGATCTCGCTCTATCGCTCGCTTGAGCAAGAAACGGGACAGCAGGTTGGCTGGATCAATAAAGGCTCATTATCAATCGCCACCAATCCAGATCGCCTGACCCATATTCGGCGGCAAGAAGCGCTAGCTCGGCTTTATGGCGTGGAGGCAAGCTCCGTTTCTGCCGATGAGGCGCTTGAGCGCTGGCCGCTGATGAATGTTGATGATGTCATAGGCGCGGTCTGGTCACCTGATGATGGCCGTGTCAGCCCATCAGACCTGTGTGCGGCCTTAACCAAAGCAGCACGCCAACGAGGCGGCAGCATTTTTGAAGATACAAGCGTCATTGGGATTATTACCGAAGGCAATAAAATAAAAGGCGTTGAGACCACTCGCGGCACTATTCAGACCAATAAAGTTGCGATCTGTACAGGCTTATGGAGCAAGCAAGCGGCAGCCATGGCTGGTGTTGATATTCCGGTTTGGCCGTGTGAGCATTTCTATTTATTAACGCGGCCACTTGAGGGCATTTCTGGCAATATGCCAACATTATCTGATCATGACGGGCATTTATATATCAGGGATGATTCTGGCGGCTTGCTAGTCGGTTGTTTTGAGCCTATGGGCAAGTCGATTGACCCTGACAGGCTGGGGACGGATTTTGCCTTTCAGCTTTTGCCCGAGGACTGGGATCATTTTGAACCTATGCTGCAAAACGCCTTGCACCGATTGCCGGTGCTTGAGAAGGCTGAGGTCAGGATGTTGCTTAATGGCCCTGAAAGTTTCACCCCTGATGGCAGTTTTTTGTTAGGCGAGTCAGCAGAAACACAAGGTCTTTATCTGGGATGTGGGATGAACTCTGTCGGGGTGGCGACAGGCGGCGGTGCGGGCTGGGCTTTAGCGCATGATATTATTCATGGTGCGCCGCCAATGGATTTGCATGAGGCAGACCCTAAACGCTTTGATCCGGCATGGTCAGATATCACAGCGTTATCGGAACGTGTGCCAGAAGTTCTGGGCAAACATTATGAGATTACTTATCCGGGGCGGCAATGGCAGACGGCGCGGCATTTGCGTAAATTGCCATTGCATGATGAATGGCAAGCGCAAGATGCCTGTTTCGGGCAGGCTTATGGCTATGAAAGGCCACTTTATTTTGATGCTCACTCAGCCCCTAAAATGGGCTTTGGCAAGCCTGATTGGTTTGATCAAACTGGCCGTGAGGTCAAGCATGTGACGGATGCTGCGGGTGTTACTGATCTGTCTGGTTTTGGCAAGATTGATCTCAAAGGGGCTGATGCTCTGATGGCACTGCAATGGATTGCCAGCAACCAAATGGATCGCCCTGTTGGGTCAATTATTTACACGCTGATGCTCAATGATAAAGGCGGGATCATGAGCGATTTAACCGTCTTCAGGCTAGCTGATGATCATTTCCGTCTTTATGTTGGAACAGCGGCGCTGAAACGCGATCTGGCATGGATCAAACAGCAGTTGAAAGCCGCCTGGAAGGTGACGGTTGAGGATGTCACAGAGACGCTCGCAACCTTGGGGCTAATGGGACAGGATGCCAATAGAATAGCCGATGCGTTAGGGGCAAGCTGGATGCGTGATATCAAATACTTTCGCCATGCTGAGGGCAGCTGCGGCGGCGTTGCTGTAACCGCTGGCCGCTTATCCTATGTCGGGGCGTCAGGGTGGGAGATCACCTGTCACCGTGATGATGCAAAAACGCTGTATCAGGCGATGCAAGCCGAGGGCGTTAAGCCAGTCGGGGCATTTGCACAATCATCAATGCGGATTGAAAAACGCTTTTTATCTTATGGGCATGATATTGATACCGATAACATTCCCGAAGAACTGGGGTTAATGTTTGCGGTTGATCTGAACACTCCATGCCTGGGCCATGACGCTATGTTAGCCAGACAACATGATCAGCCAAAGAAAAAACTAGTCTCCATCATACTGGATGACAGTGATGTCTACCCAATAGGAAATGAGCCGGTTGTTGATGGCAAGGGTCAGATTATCGGCAAGACATCTTCTGCCAGTTATGGTTATCGGATTGGTGCCCCGGTTGCCTTAGCCTTGGTTGATACCGACTATGCTGTTGCTGGCGGTCAGGTGAATGTTGATATTGCAGGAACGCTCGCAAGTGGTAAAGTAAAGCTAAACCCTGCTTATGATCCAGATGGAAACCAGATGCGGCAAGTGCCAGCATAGCAAATCTTGAGGCGAATTATGTCACATGTCTTTGGCCGTAATGCGAGAACAGACCTGCCAGTCGCGGTGTCAGGTGAGGGGTGTTATCTGATTGACCGCGATGGTAAACGCTATCTCGATGGTTCAGGCGGTGCTGCTGTATCTTGTCTTGGGCATAGCAATGATGAGGTTAAAGAGGCGATTAAACAACAGCTAGATGCCCTAGCCTTTGCTCATACTGGTTTTTTCACATCAGAACCTGCCGAAGCGTTAGCTGATAAACTGATCAAACACGCGCCTGAAGGGCTTGATCGTGTCTATTTTGTCTCTGGCGGCTCGGAGGCTGTGGAAGCGGCGATTAAGCTGGCCCGGCAATATCATGTTGAACGCGGCGAAGATGAACGCGATATTCTGATTGCTCGCCGGCAAAGCTATCATGGCAATACGTTAGGGGCATTGGCGGCTAGCGGCAATCTGTGGCGGCGGCAAATGTTTAATCCTATTTTGGTGGAAACGCGGCATATCGCGCCATGTTATGCGTGGCGTGATCAGCGCCTGGATGAGACAGCATTTGCTTATGGGCAAAGAGTTGCCAATGAACTTGAGGCGGAGATTCTGGCGCTGGGGCCCGATAAGGTGATGGGTTTTATTGCCGAGCCGGTGGTTGGGGCAACCTTGGGTGCTGTGCCAGCCGTAAAAGGATATTTTGAGCGCATTAGAGAGATTTGTGATCAATATGGTGTGCTTTTGATCCTCGATGAAGTCATGTGTGGGATGGGGAGAACAGGGCATATTTATGCCTGTGCCGAGGACAGCGTCAGCCCTGATATCCTGACGATTGCAAAAGGTCTGGGGGCTGGATATCAACCTATTGGTGCGATGTTAGCGAGCCGCAAGATATATGATACGATTGCCAAAGGCAGCGGGTTTTTTCAGCATGGGCATACATATTTAGGGCATCCTGTTACTACCGCAGGCGCGAGCAAGGTGTTTGATATCATTTCAAGTGAAAGCATGATGGAACAAGTCCGCGCCAAGGGAGCGCAGCTTATAGCAGCCCTGACTGATCGATTTGGCCAGCATCCGCATATTGGTGATATCAGGGGCAGGGGATTGTTTTTGGGATTAGAGTTTGTTGCCGATAGAGAGACCAAGAAACCTTTTGATCCGCAAAAAGCTATCCATAAGCATTTCAAAGCAGCGGCATTTGAGGCTGGATTAATCTGTTATCCGATGGGTGGAACCATTGACGGTCAGCATGGCGATCATGTTTTACTGGCACCGCCATTTATCATTAATGATAGTCAAATTAATGAATGTGTTGATAAGATTGATATTGCCTTAAAAAAAGTAATGCAATAATTTCAAGTTATTATGAAGTGTTATTAAAGTCAAAGTTAAGATATATTTTTACCCTGATTCTAGCCAAGTTTTGCTTTTCTGCTGGTCATGCAGTCGCTATGATAAAGGGATATAGAGTTGATGTGATATGAAATCATTTGAAAAACCATTTACGCAGCAGGAAAGCATCCCTGAGGATGGCATTGCTCGCGCTGTGGAGATTATGCGGACGGGGCGATTGCACCGATATAATCTTGCCGAAGGTGAGCTATCCGAAGCCAGTTTACTGGAAAAGGAATTCGCTGAATGGCAGGGCAGTGATTACTGTGTTGCCTGCACATCAGGCGGATATGCCATTGCCCTGGCCTTGCGCTTGGTTGGCGTCAAACCTGGGGATCATGTTCTTGCTAATGCTTATACACTAGCGCCAGTTCCGGGGGCTATCCAAAATGTTGGCGCTGAGCCGGCCTTTATCGAAATAGATGAAAATTATCATATTGATATCGCCGATTTTGAAGCTAAAGCCAAATCATCTCATGCCAGCGTTCTATTATTGTCTCATATGCGTGGCCATATTGCCGATATGAACGCCATTTTAGATATCTGTCAGCGTTATGACATCACCTTAGTTGAGGATTGCGCGCATACGATGGGCGCAAAATGGCAGGGGATCAGATCAGGTAATTTTGGCAAGGTCGCGGCTTTTTCAACGCAAACATACAAGCATATGAACTCTGGTGAAGGTGGCTTTCTGACGACTAACGATCCTGATATCGCGGCGCGTGCGGTGATCTCATCAGGGTCTTATATGCTTTATGAACGTCATGGCGCGATACCAGAGCAGGCGCATTTTGATGCTGTAAAATATGCCTCCCCTAATTATTCAGGACGTATGGATCATTTGCGTGCCGCCTTATTGCGGTCTCAAATGCCCTTGCTTGAAGACAACATCCGGCGCTGGAATATGCTTTATGATGATCTGCATCGTCGCATCAAAGCTATTCATGGCATAACCATTCCTGATCGTAAGCAAGAGGAGGCTTATGTCGGCTCATCTATTCAATTTCGCCTCGATGATATTGAGACATCGGACGTTCCTTGCCTCCTTAAACGCCTTGCCTCAAGAGGGGTGGAATTAAAATGGTTTGGTGATAATGAACCAAAAGCATTTACCAGCCGTTATGATAGCTGGCGCTATATCAAAGACATGCCGCATCTGCCGAAAACTCTAAAGGTGTTGGATAAGACGGTTGATATGCGGATACCGCTAAACTTCAATTTGGATGACACGGCTTTGCTGGCTGATATTCTGGATGAGGAAATGACAAGTTATTGAAAACACTAAGTTTTATTGACCAAGAGCTTAATGACCAAGAGTTTTATTGACCAATTGCTTAAAACCTAAGAAAGTTATCCGCGCATGAAAGCGATCACCTGTATTGAAGATTTACGCGAAATGTATCAACGGCGAGTGCCGCGGATGTTTTATGATTATGTTGATAGCGGCTCATGGACGGAAAGCACCTATCAAGCGAACGAAGATGATTTGCAAAACCTGATCTTTCGTCAGCGTGTCGCGATTGATGTCAGCACGCGGAATACGGCTATGCCAATGTTGGGACAGATGCTGCCAATGCCAGTGGCACTAGCCCCAACCGGGTTAACCGGGATGCAATATGCTGATGGTGAGATTCTGGCGGCAAAGGCGGCGGCAGATTTTGGTGTGCCTTTTACGTTGTCGACCATGTCGATCTGTTCGATTGAGGATGTTGCCGAAAATACGGATAAGCCGTTTTGGTTTCAGCTTTATGTTATGCGGGATAGAGACTTTATCCGCCGTTTAATTGAACGTGCAAAGGCTGCGAATTGTTCTGCTTTGATGTTAACGCTGGATTTACAGCTCATGGGACAGCGTCATAAAGATATCAAAAATGGCTTAAGCGCACCGCCTAAAATGACCATTGGCAATATCCTTAACATGATGACAAAGCCGCATTGGTGCATGAATATGCTTGGCACTAAACGCCGGCAATTCCGCAATATTGTTGGCCATGTCAAAGGCATTAAAGATATGGCATCGCTGGCTGAATGGACGGCTGGTCAGTTTGATACCAGCTTGAATTGGGAAGATGTTAAAGATATCCGCAAGCAATGGGACGGGCCGCTAATCCTCAAAGGGATTTTGGACGTTGAGGATGCAAAAATAGCGGTAAATATGGGCGTTGATGCTATTGTCGTCAGCAATCATGGCGGCCGTCAGTTAGATGGCACTTGTTCAGCGATACGGATGTTGCCGCATATTGTTGATGCCATTGGCAAACAGTCTGAGGTGTGGATGGATAGCGGCATCCGCTCGGGGCAGGATGTTTTACGGGCGATTGCTTGTGGGGCGCAAGGGACATTAATCGGTCGGGCTTTTCTATACGGGCTAGGGGCGATGGGGGAGCGTGGAGTAACGCGCGCGCTTGAGATTATTCATAAAGAACTGGATTCAACGCTAGGGCTTTGTGGTCAGACAAATCTAGCTGATGTTGATCAGTCTATTTTGCTTCGTTAACATTTTATAAGACGGTTATGTTGTGCCGCTAGGTTTTTTGAAATCGCGTCACTAAATAGACGCCAAAGGCGGCGAAGCAAAATCCGGTCAAGGGTATTGGCCCTAACGGCTCATTGATGCCAAAATAGGCAATGATCGCGGTCGTCGGCGGCACTAAAAACAGATATGATGTGGTGGCGGCAACGGTCTTGCGCTTGATCATAATCATCAAGATCACATAAGCGCCGGTCGATACCGCTAATATCTGCCATGATAGGGAATAGATAAACGGCGCCGCCCAGTCAATGGCTGGCACTTCAACGGTTAACACTAAGATACCAAAGAATAGACTAGCCGACAGCGCTTGGATCATATTGCTTTTCATCAGCGATATTTTGCCGCCAAGCCGTTTATGCAATAATGTCCCAATGGTGATTGATATCAACGCCACCAGGCTGGCGACAATTCCGGTCACTGGCGGGTCAATGCTAAGCGATGGCCATAAGGCAAGAACAACGCCAATGAAGCCAAAGCCTATCCCTGTCCATTGCAGGCGTGTCGGCATTTCCGCGAATAAGAAGATCGCCAATGTTGTGGTCAATAGCGGCTGTGTTGAGACGATCAAGGCCGCCATGGCTGATCCCAAGCCTGATGCCATGGCATAAAAACTTGCCCCTAAATAGCCGCCATGCAACAGCAAGCCAACAATGGCTGTGGCAAGGATAGGGTCTTTTGCGGCGTCTGATCTGGCTTGTGATGGTGCTGCTTGAGATACACCTATTTGAGATGATGTTACTTGTTTGGACGACCATAGATATAACACCACCATGATTAGCCCAAAGAGCAGGAAGGTGATGAAAAACCGAACCCCCAAAAAGGCAAATGGCGTGGCATATTCAAGTCCGATTTTTGCGCTAACGAACGCCGATGACCACAATAACACAAAGATGAAAGGCAGGAGGTGAGTGAGCATTAATCTTCTTTATATGGCGCGGGATGTGATAATCCATGAAATCCAATCATATCGCAAAATCGGCGGATATCATAAATAATAGTGTGAGGGCATAATAATTATATGTGGGCGGCGTTATTAAAGCTTTGCCATACTGTCTTTAGGCCATAACTTTATCTTGAACTTTATCTTGGTGCAATGGCTTTATCTTGGTGATAGATTATGGGGATGAGCCAAATAGATACTGATTTTGATGACTTATTTACGCGCCAGGATGTCAATGTTAATGGCATCACTCTGCATTGCCGCAAAGCTGGTGAGGGCAAGCCATTATTGCTTCTCCATGGCTATCCGCAAACAGGGTATATGTGGCATAAAATTGCCCCCGCACTCACGCAAAACTTCACCGTGATCATTCCTGACTTGCGCGGATATGGAAAGTCTGAAAAACCGCCAACTGATGCCCAGCATATGCCGTATTCTAAACGAGTTATGGCGGCGGATATGGTGGCGCTAATGGCGCATTTCGGGTTTCCGCATTTTGCGGTAGCTGGCCATGATCGTGGCGCGAGAGTGGCGTTGCGCTTAGCCAGAGATCACAGAGACAAGGTGAGCCATTTAGCGGTGCTGGATATTGCCCCAACCGACAGCATGTATGAACAGGCGGATATGGCGTTTGGGCGTGCTTATTATCACTGGTTTTTCCTCATTCAGCCGGCGCCTTTTCCTGAAACATTGATTGCCAGTAATGCGGATTTTTTCCTGACCCATAAATTAGGCCATTGGGGACGCACGAAATCCGCCATCACCGATGCCGCCTATGCGGAATATCTGATCAGTTTTTCAAACCCTGACACGATCCATGCTAGTTGTGAGGATTATCGAGCCGCCGCCAGCATTGATCTTATCCATGATGCGGAAGATAAGGCAAACCTGCTCAATATCCCTGTGCTAGCGCTATGGGGAAAGGCGGGGTTTGTCGGTCAAGCCTATGATGTTCGGGCGGAATGGCGGGCGGTGGCGCGTGATGTTAGTGGTCATGCTATCCCCGGCGGGCATTTTCTACCCGAAGAATCGCCGCATGATACCTTGGCCGCGCTAACCGAATTCTTGTCTGAATAGCGATATTTCCCAAAATAGCGATGCTATCAAGACTGGCTTCTCAAATTAAGTCAGCGCAAAATATTGGAGCGGTCGACCAGACTCGAACTGGCCCTAAGAGCTTGGAAGGCTCTTGTGCTACCACTACACCACGACCGCAGATAAGGCTTATCAGTCCTGATAACCAAGCCCTATTTCAAAAAATACATATCATTCGCAATCAAAAATTAAAAGGCTTTTATTTACGCCTCACATCCTGACACAATTCTGGCATCAGACCTTCGTATCGGATAACGTAAGCATGGTCAGGTTGAGCATCAACCATTGGTCTCATTAAATTTTTTATAAAATAGTTGCTCCTGTTAAGTCATTTTTAACTTTTGCCTGATATTTTAATCAGTAACGGCTTTTTGCGCGTTCACTGTTTTTTTGTGTTGTTTAGTTCGTTTTCCTTGGTGCCCGCACTCACTAGCCAAAAATATTTATTTATTTTTGTTAATAAATACATGGCTTTAATTTAGTCGCCTCAATTGCGACTATCGTCACTGCCTTGCAATACTTCAATTAGGTTCATTTGCCTTCTAAAACGCATCAGTGACCTGTGACTAGCTTCCTTTAGCGGCATTTATCGCTTCTGAAAAGATGCTACGCTATATCATACCCATAAAGTGAGGGCAAAGCTTATAGCCAGCCTGCGATATTCTCATCAACCAGTGTCTTGATGACTTTCATGCCGTTATCGCTATCATTAAGGCACGGAATATAAGTAAATGTCTTACCGCCATTTTCAATAAACTCCTCGCGGCCTTCCATATTTAATTCTTCCAGTGTTTCCAGACAATCGGCGCTAAACCCCGGAGCAACAATCGCCATATGTTCGATGCCATCATGAGCAAGTTGTTCAATCGTCTCATCAGTATAAGGTTGTAGCCACGGCTCACGGCCAAAACGAGACTGAAAGCTGACTTTGAAGGTGTCATCTGACCATTTCAGCTCCTCTTTCAGAAGCCGTGCTGTTTTCATACATTGGCAATGATAAGGATCACCCTGAACAAAATAGCGTTGCGGAATACCATGAAATGACGTCAGCAAGACATCAGGTATATTGCCCTTGGTTGCCGTTTTAATGCTGTTGGCGAGGGCTTTGATATAGACAGGGTGATCATGCCAAGGCGCGACTGTTCGCACGGCAGGCTGCCAGCGCTGTTTGATCATCCATGCAAACACCTCATCCTGAACCGTTGCGGTTGTGGCGGCGGCATATTGCGGATAAAGTGGCACAATTAACAATCGGTTACAGCCTGCTTGCTTTAGCTCATTTAACCTGTCGGGTATTGACGGCCTGCCATAACGCATGGCCCAGCTCACCATAAAACGATCGCTATCATGGCCATCAGACATCATCATTCTGGTCAGATATTCAGCTTGCAGGCGCGTGTATTTACGCAAAGGGGAGCCATCCTTGTCATCAAGCCAGATGCGGGCATATGCCTCACCTGATTTGGATGGACGGCGCAATAAAATAATACAGTTGAGGATAAACCACCATAACAGACGAGGAGCCTCTACGACCCGCCGGTCAGATAAAAACTGTTTCAGATAACGGCGCATTGAACGGTAATCCGTCCCATCGGGCGTTCCTAAATTAACAATAAGAATGCCGGTTTTAGGATGGCGTGGCCATTGCGGATGATCATCAGGATACGATTTAACTGTCATGCGTCATGATATGAGGCTAAATCGTAATAAAAACAACCCCTCAGAAAGCATATTTTTCAATTGATCTATTCCTCATATGAGCCTTTATATGAGCCGCTTTACGGGTTTCTGTCCGCGTGGATCAACTGAGCAAAATCAGTATGGATGACTTGTTTGCCCGCGTGATCAAAATTGACGGTGATGCGTTGTCCTACGGCAGATTGAACCTGACCTATTCCCCAGTCAGGCTCAGCCGGAAGGCGAACAAAGTCGCCTGGCTCAAATTGAATGTAAGACGGCGTGCTAGTCATAGGACTCAGGTTAACCTGACGCCGCGCATAACCGCAACCAAAATACAGCCAACACTAACCCGAAACCCTCAATCCCCCTGATCAATTCCCCTGAACAGCGTTTAATGGAAAGCTCCTGCTGGGCAACGGGTTTAATGAGAAGGGACGGGATAATCACGCAACGAATAGCCTTGTCCCCAAATGGTATGAATGAAGTTTTTGCCATTGGCACGATCGGCCAGCTTTTTCCGCAGCTTACAAACGAACACATCAATAATTTTCAATTCAGGTTCATCGCGGCCATTATATAAATGATTAATCAGTTGCGTTTTGCTGATTGTGCCGCCCTTGCGTAAGGCCAAGCACTTCTAGGATTTGCACTTCTTTGCCCGTTAAATCGACCTCAACGCCAGCAACAGATACCATTCGAGTGCTGAGATTGATCGAAATAGGGCCAGTCGTAATCACCGAATCGCTATGCCCATTATGCCGTCTGACGATGGCCGTTAGATTGGCGACAAGCTCCTGCCGATCAAATGGCTTTGTCAAATAGCCATCAGCACCTGAACGTAAGGCAACCACCTTATCTGTTGTTGATGTCCGCCCTGATACAATTAAGACAGGGGTTTCAATTTTACTGCC
>NZIT01000057.1 GCA_002691725.1 SAR116 cluster bacterium
TTAATCACCCGTGCGCCACTAGATCCGAAGATCTCGTTCGACTTGCATGTGTTAAGCATGCCGCCAGCGTTCGTTCTGAGCCAGGATCAAACTCTTAGGTTAGACTTGATCGAATAATCGATCAGACCCACCCAAAAAAATCCATGACTTAATTAGCGTAGATTCATGGGTGGTATATTTTATTTATACCAGACGGCACATTGTCATGTGCACCGCCGCCCACGAATCCCTTCCAAATCATACTTACCATCTCAAAAAGCTCGTCAGCACATAATGGCTGGCGTGGAGCGGTTTATTGCGTATCCTGCTCCGGTTGTCAAACCCTAAATGCAAAAAAAATGTAAATAATTAAAATGAGGGATAAACCCTATTATTTGGGTAATCTTTGCAAAGGATTTCAGCATCCAGTAATGATAATATTACTTGATTATTATTCATCATCAGACAATATATCCATCTTAGTGATCGGCATAAGTATTGCAATGGTCAATACACGTGATTCTAACATATTAAAATTAGGGTTTGTAAAAAAGTCTACATTCCAGTATGTTGTGGCACTTAGTTAATTTATTAGTATATGATTAGGTAGCAAAGTGCGGTTAACTTTATGGAATCAGGATCGCTGACATGAATAACAAGATGAATACTCAGTTTCAGATGTCTTATCTCTATCGCTGGAAGCAAAATATGCTGAAAACTTCGGCTTTTTTAACGATATTTTCGGCGATTCTCTTATTTTTAGTATCATTCGCGCAGGCGGCTGAAAATCAAAATACTGCTCTTGATGCTGATCCTCCTATTATTCTCAGCAGTTATGGCATTGTTTTGCCGCAACCGCGCCCTGACCCGCGAAGCATATTTCCCGAAACCGAACCATCGCTTAGTATTTTTATTGAAGTCCAGTCAGGGATTTCAATCGATACAGATGAACGTCTCTATAAGCTCAAATCGGGTGAGGGATTATCTAACCTCCTTAAGCGCGCCGGTTTTAGCAGTGATATGCGCAAAACTGCCATTCAGCATATTAAATCACATCGCTCTTTACGGCGGCTTCCTGTCGGCTTCCCTGTCTATGCTATTGCGCCCACGGATAACACGCCTGGCGGCATTCGGATATCAATAGACGAAGAACAAGACCTTAGTCTCTATTATAATATGGAAGACAAAGAATGGCGTAGCATCCGTAGCTATCGTCCATATGAATATTACCTGACATATATTTCCGGCAATATTGATGATTCGCTTTATAAATCGGGCATAAATGCCGGAATGACCGATGCTACCTTTAATGAATTCATCCATATCATGAGTTTTAGTGTCGATTTTCAGCGGCAGATTAGAAGAGGCGATCAGTTCGAAGCCCTAATTGAATATCGCCGTGATCTTGTCACTGGCAAAAATGTCCATGGTGGTCAGATTTATTATTTATCCATGGTGCTGTCGGGTGAGAAGATTGAATATTATCGGCATCAACAAAGTGATGGCGGCGTTGGCTATTATGACCGTAAAGGCGTCTCTGCCTATCGCACATTAATGCGAACACCCATTAACGGCGCCCGCCTGTCATCTGGCTTCGGCAATCGCAAGCATCCTGTCTTAGGCTACACAAAGGCGCATCGCGGAGCTGATTTCGCTGCTCCTACGGGAACACCAATCATGGCGGCAGGTGATGGTTTGATTGAATATGCCGGATGGAATGGCAGTTATGGCCGCTATGTTCGCATTGCTCATAATGGAACCTTCAAAACAGCATATGCCCATATGTCTGGTATTAAAAAAGGCGTCCGTTCAGGAGCACGTGTTAATCAGGGAGAAATCATTGGTTATGTCGGCTCAACCGGACGTTCGACCGGGCCGCATTTGCATTATGAGATTCTTGTTAATGGCAGACATGTTAACCCTATAACCGTTGAGCTACCATCAGGTTCACCTTTGACAAAAATTGAAAAGATACGGCTTGCTCAGAATATTGAGATCATATCTAAAGAGATGTCATCGCGGGGCATTATTAACTTTGCTTCAAACCAGTTTTCTGACCGATTAGCCGCGAATACCCATACGATTGAAATAAAATAATGATTGAAAGTCTTGACGCAATCTAGCGAGAACTTGCTTTAGCTCGCGCTTATTGAAGCTGGCCTTTATTGTAGCTGGCTCTTATTTTAGTTAGCCCAATTTAGCTGGCTCTTATTTTAGCTGGCAAGTGTCGAGGGCTGATCTTTATCTTTGTCATCATTGTTTTCGATTGTGCCAGCATCTGAACCCGTGCCACCTTCATCGTCAGCGGCATCTGGTGCTGTCGCTTTATCTGCGGCAGAACTACTGCTCTGATCATTATCTCGGCCATTAGCACTAGCTTCGCTGGCATTATCCTCATGCTCGGAGGAGCCGGATGATAGCGGCGGTTGTTGCTGTGATTGCCGCCGATCTTCCATATTTGCCATGATGGTGCTATGGACACGGAAATAATGATCTGCATATTGATAATAGGCTTCAGCAGTGATGCGTTCACCTGCGGCAGAAGATTCATTTCCTAGAGAGGTGTATTTTTCATGCAATTGTTGCGCGTTTCCTCGTAAGCGGACATCAGGCCCATTTGAGTCTAATGTTGTGTTACGATTGATTTGACCGAAGTTATTATTTCTACGGCCACCACGCCCACGCTGCCGCGTGTTCTTTCCAGACTGTCTCATAAATTTTTACCTAAAATAATTGAACCTTCACCGAAAAGAAGGCGTTTCTGCCGTTAAAGTTAATCGGGAAATTCGGTAGTCATCTCATGACTAGGTATAGACATTACTGATCAATGATAGCGATATCAAGCATAAATTTACGATTATTGCATCTTAATTAGACCCAAGACACGGATAATACCTGACAAATCACGCCATTGCTGGTGACATATCAGCCCAACATCTTGTGCTAAAGCAATGACAGAACAGTCCTGACCTTTGCCAATTTCGACTAATGCCATGCCTTCAGGCTTCAGACGGGCACTGATTTTGGGCAAGATCACTCGCCATGCCGCATACCCATCGGAGCCACCATCTAATGCCAGCGGCGGATCATAATCGCGCACCTCTGATTTAAGCGCTTTTATGTCATTAGTCGGAATATAAGGCGGATTGCTGATAATAATATCGGCTTTCATATCCTTCTTAATCGCGGCACACCAATCTGAGACAACATATCGCGCCCGCTTGTTAAGCTGATGGTAGCGCGCATTAGCCGTGGCGGTTGTGATAGCATCCGGGCTTTTATCAAGGCCAATGCCTGATGCCTCATGCCATTCAGAGAGGATGGCAAGCAATAAGCATCCTGAGCCTGTGCCATAATCCATGATAAGCGGCGCCGTGGGCTGATGCTTTTTTTGCTCTAAAGCCGCTGCCACTAGTGTTTCACTATCAGGTCTGGGATCAAGACAATCAGGCGATAAGTCAAAGCGCATCGACCAGAACTCACGCCAGCCTCTGATCCGTGATATTGGCACGCCTGCAAGGCGCCGCGCCAACATCGCGTCAAGCCGCGCCATCGTATCAGCATCAAGCACCATATCTTCATGCGCATAGACTTGCCGGTCTTGCCCTAATGCCAGCCCCACCAATAGCCTTGCATCCAGTAAAGGCATTTCAATATCTGCCATCTTGAGTTGAGCAGTCAGCTGAGATAGCAAAGCTCCAAGCGTCGTCAAGATTGTATCCTCATGCGTTTGAGGCGAGCGCCGCCGCCTGATCTTCGGTGATCAGAGCATCAATCATTTCATCGAGATTTTCCCCTGCCAGTATCTTTTCCAGCTTATATAGGGTGAGATTAATCCGGTGATCGGTGACGCGGCCCTGGGGGAAGTTATAGGTGCGTATCCGCTCCGACCTGTCCCCTGACCCGACCTGCCCTTTGCGTGATGCCGCTCGTTCAGCCTCAGCGCGTGCCCGCTCAGCGTCATATATTCTCGCACGCAGGATTTTCATCGCTTTAGCACGGTTTTTATGCTGTGATTTTTCATCCTGCTGGCTGACAACAATTCCGGTTGGTATATGAGTAATCCGAACCGCGGAATCGGTTGTATTGACCGACTGACCGCCAGGGCCTGAAGCACGAAAGACATCTATTCTTAAATCTTGATCATCTAGCGTCACGTCAACATCTTCGGCTTCGGGCAGAACCGCTACCGTTGCCGCCGATGTATGGATACGCCCGCCTGCCTCAGTTTCCGGCACGCGCTGCACCCGATGAACACCTGATTCAAACTTTAGCCGCGCAAAGACACTATTGCCAGTGATCGTAGCAGAGGCTTCTTTATAGCCGCCTATTCCAGTTTCAGAGATTTCAAGCACCTCAAATCGCCAGCCTTGATTGGCGGCAAAACGCTGATACATAGCAAACAAATCAGCAGCAAATAACGCCGCCTCATCACCACCTGTTCCGGCACGGACTTCTAAAATAGCGTTACGCGCATCATCTTTATCTTTTGGCAGCAGCATAATCTTCAACGCATGTTCAGCGTTTTCCAACCCTGCTTCAAGCGTCTCTATTTCTTCTTCTGCCATGGCTATGATATCCGCATCGCCATCGGCTTCGGCTAATAATGCCTGTGCCGAAACTAAATTGGCGGTCATGGATTGCACCTGTTCCGCTTGTTCGGCAATGGGGCGCAAATCTGATAACTCTTTGGATAATTGCATCATCTCATCTGATGACATATTGCCAGCATCATTGAGCTGATTTTCGATATCCTGCCGACGTTCTAATATTCGCGCCAAATTGGTTTGTATTGACATTGTGGATTGTCCTTATCTTCAACTTAAAATATGGGGACTTAAACGATTTGGCGCATGAAATGGGAGCCGAGATCATCTATGGCAATCTCACTCTGCTGACCATCAGCCATGGATCGCAACATAACGACATTGCGCGCCGCTTCATCATCACCAAGGATAACAACATATCGCGCCTTGAGCCGATCAGCGCGCTTCATTTGCTTGCCTAAATTGGTAGCATATGCGGTTTCAACCCGAAGCCCATGGTCACGAAGCGGCATGGCAAGCCGAAACAATGTCGCCATATGCACATCAGACATGCCAATCATCATCACATCAACAGGCTTTAGCGGCGGGATATCCGACAACATAGCCAGCCGTTCAATGCCAGCCGCCCAGCCAACACCACTGACATCACCGCCACCCAGCATAGCCGCCAGGCCATCATAGCGGCCACCAGCCATGACAGTCCCCTGCGCCCCCAGAGCATCGGTTATAAACTCAAATGTCGTATGCCCATAATAATCAAGCCCGCGAACAAGCCGCGAATTAATCTGATAGGGAATATTGACCGCATCAAGATAACCGCGAGTCGCCGCAAAGTGATCTTGTGAGGACGGGTTAAGATAATCGCTTAAGTCAGGAGCATTAACCAAAATGGCCTGATCCCCCGCATCCTTGCTGTCAAGAATGCGAAGCGGGTTTAAGTCTAGCCGCCGTTGGCTGTCCTCTGATAAGGCGGTTTTATGATCACTCAGATAATCCACCAAGGCCTGCCTGTAAGCCGAGCGGCTTTCCATATCGCCCAAAGTGTTGAGATGCAAAACACAATGCGTCGCCACCGCAAGCTGATTGAGGATCATATGGCCAAGCGCGATCACCTCAGCGTCACCAATAGCAGAGGGGACGCCAAGTAACTCAACCCCGATTTGATGAAACTGCCGCATCCGGCCTTTCTGTGGGCGTTCATAACGAAACATCGGGCCAGCATAAAAATATTTCTGGGGCAATGTCTGGGTCAAGCCCGCGCTGATCAGTGCCCGAACCGCGCCTGCTGTGCCTTCGGGGCGCAGCGTTAAGCTGTCGCCGCCACGGTCTGCAAATGAATAGGTTTCTTTTGATACAACATCACTGGCCTCCCCTAAAGGCCGGGCAAACACCTCTGTGAACTCAAATATAGGAGTCGCCATTTCCTCATAACCAAAGCTAAGGCTGACTGATCTGGCCGTATCGGTCACATGGCGGTGGCCGTTCATAACGTCAGGCAAAAGGTCTGTCGTCCCGCGTGGTGATTGCAATTTTGCCATTATTAATCTTCCTTAATTTGATCTACCTTTTAGTCATTTCGGGCAGGTCATCTCGGGTTAGTTATTTTGGGTTAGTCATTTTGGGTTGGTCATCTCGGGCACGTTGGATAGCCTCAGCCCGGTCCTCGACCAGCGCGACAACATGATCAACCAGATCACCGTTTTGAAGCCTATGGTCAGCCATGCCAGACAGATATATCTGATGCGTATCTTTGCCGCCACCTGTTAATCCGATATCTGTCAACCGCGCCTCACCCGGGCCATTAACCACACATCCGATGATAGATACGGTAATAGGCTCATTAATATGTGCTAGCCTATCTTCAATCTCACGGACTGAGCTGATCACATCAAATTGCTGCCGTGAACATGATGGGCAAGAGATCACCGTCACCCCGCGATGCCGCAAACCAAGTGATTTCAGCATTTCAAAGCCAACTTTGACTTCTTCAACCGGATCAGCAGATAAAGATACCCTTATCGTATCGCCAATACCTGACCATAATAAATTGCCAAGCCCGATAGATGATTTTACCGTTCCGGCACGCAAGCCTCCCGCCTCAGTGATGCCAATATGGAGCGGGCAATCAATCGCATCCGCCAAGCCATGATAAGCAGCAACAGCTAGAAATACGTCTGATGCCTTAACCGATATCTTGAAGTCATGAAAATCTTTATCCTGCAATAGGCTGGCATGATAGAGCGCCGATTCTACTAACGCATCAGGGCAAGGTTCACCATATTTTTCGAGCAAGTTTCTTTCCAGTGAGCCGCCATTAACCCCAATCCGCATAGAACAGCCATGATCACGAGCCGCTTTAATGACCTCAGCCACCCGATCTGATGAACCAATATTGCCCGGATTTATCCGGAGACAAGCAGCACCAGCCTTGGCCGCTTCAAGGGCGCGCCGATAATGAAAATGAATATCCGCAATAATAGGAACAGGGCTTTCCTTGACAATGGTTTTAAGCGCCGCCGTGCTATCTTCGTCAGGACATGAAACCCGCACCAGATCAGCACCAGCCTCAGCCGCGCGATTGATCTGATCAAGTGTTGCCGCCGCATCAGAAGTAGGCGTATTAGTCATGGTCTGCACAGAAATCGGCGCATCACCCCCAACCGCAACATCACCAACCATAATCTGCCGTGATTTACGCCGCTGAATATCGCGATACGGGCGATAATTTGTCATATCAATACCTCTCCACATGATTTTTAGCACATGTTTAGCGCGCTGGACAAATGCAATGGCCATTGCGCCAACTCGGTTAATCCTAAATCATATTAACAATGTTTTAATTATTGTTCCGAAGCAAGGTATCAATGGGTTTCTTTTCCAGAACTTGTCCGGCATCGCCTAATGCTACCCATGGCTCATCTTGATCCACAAACCCAAGGCTGATAGCACCCGCATTACCAGTGGTCAGAGCATAATTCTGATCAGTTGGGAGTGCAATGGTTTCACCAGTTATCATTAGCTTGGCAACAACCTTATCCCCAAGCGGTGATGATACCTCAACCCAAGCATCAGCTAATGCTATAATGGCTAATCCTTCGGGTAAGGTCGGAGATGCTTCTAAAACGCTATCCTGGCTCTTGTCTTGTGAGGCATAGGCTTTGATTGATGAGGCCGAAGGTGAGGCTAAGGATGAGGCCAGAGATGCGTTTGGTGTTTCTGTTGACTCTGACCCTGGCGCAATATCTCTATCTGCTGTCTGCTCTGCATCAATCGATTGATTATCGGCAAAACCAGCATCTGATATTTCAGTTTCGACAATTTCTGGCGCTATCCCAGAATCCACATTAGCATCCACATCAGACACGGGTTCCAGTGACGCATTGCTGGCAGTCTGATTTAGAACTGGCGTTGATATCGTATCCTCAGCAAGCTCTTGATCACCACTTAATCCAACGTCGGGGATATAGTCACCTCGCATAAAATACCAGCCAGTATAAGAAATAACGATAAGAAGAACGCCAATCATGATTATATTGCGCCATTCATTGCCTTCTGACGTTTTGGCTTCCACAAAAACGTATTCGGGCTGGAGATCGGTTGATGACATGCCTGCAATTAAAGTCTGGCAGAGCGCATCAGACTCAAGAGATAGCAATTTTGCATAAGACCGAACAAAGCCAAGAACATAAGTTGCTCCGGGCAATTTATCACGGTCACCAGTCTCAAGATGCTCAAGATATTTAACAGAGATACGCAACTGTTCCGAAATCTCAGAGAGAGAGAACCCCTGCGCCAGGCGCGCCGCCTTCAATTCTTCACCAACAGCTATAAAAGGATTTATATCAACGGCGTTAGAATCCATCATGCCTCACAAAAAATCTCATGTATTTCTTACATAAAATTAAGCTTAACTTAACTTTTAATTATTTAAAGGTCAAATATATCTTAAATCCCGGTTATCCTTCCTTAGCTTGCATCGAGATGAAACGCCGTATGCAGGCTTCGGACAGCAAGTTCTTTATACTCTGACGCAATCAAAACGCTGATCTTAATCTCAGAAGTTGAGATCACTTCTATATTAATACCTTTTTCCGCCAATGTTTCAAACATCGTTTTTGCGATACCGGGCTGGCTCCGCATAGCCACACCAACAACAGATATTTTGCAAACATGCGATGATGTGATCATGTCGGCGCAGGTGATGACTTTCCTGACCTCATCCAGAACCTTGCGTGTGCGCTCTAAATCTGTTTCAGGAACGGAAAATGTAATATCCGTCTTGCCCGGCTCACTAGCGGCGGTTTGCACAATCATATCAACATTGATATGGGCATCTGCCAAATCACCAAAGATCTTTGCCGCAATCCCGGGAGAGTCCTCAATAGCAACAAGCGTTACCTTGGCTTCATCAAGACTGAACGCAATGCCACTGACTAAATTTTTTTCCATTTCTGATTTCTCCTCAATAACCATTGTTCCGGGGCTATCCTCAAAGCTGGACAAAACCTGAAGCTTTACCCCATGCCGCATCGCCATTGCGACCGAACGGGTTTGCAATACCTTGGCGCCACCAGAAGCCATTTCCAGCATTTCCTCAAACGTAATATTATCCAATTTTGTTGCCTTCGGCACCATCCGTGGATCACAGGTATAAACCCCGTCAACATCAGTGAAGATATCACAACGATCAGCACGCAGTGCCGCCGCTAATGCTACCGCCGATGTGTCAGAACCGCCACGTCCCAGCGTTGTGATCCGGTGATTTGGGCCAATCCCCTGAAAGCCGGCAACAACCGCGACCTGACCCATACTAAGCCGCTCACTCAATATTGCCGTATCAATAGACTCAATTCGCGCCGAGCCATGAGCATCATCCGTATGAATAGGGATTTGCCAGCCCAGCCATGAGCGCGCATCAACACCAATATCCTGAAGCGCAATAGCCAAGAGTCCGACCGTCACCTGCTCACCTGATGCCACAACAGCATCATATTCACGCGCATCATGAAATGTGCCGCATTGTTTTGCCCATGTCACCAATTGGTTGGTCGTTCCTGACATAGCAGACACCACAACAGCGACTTCGTGGCCGGCGTCAACAGTAGCCTTTACCTTTTGCGCCACCGCCTTGATGCGCTCAACTGAGCCAACCGACGTTCCGCCAAATTTCTGTACAATTCGTGCCATCTTGATGTAACCTCAACAAATGCGCTACCGCCATTCCTGATAAAGCGAAATGGCAGATATTTGCCATTCAATAAACGGAATCATCGCTTTGGGCAAGAAGGGTTTGACATCATGACTAATGCTAAAGTGAATAATGATCACACAACTACCGATCCTGATGAGATTGCGCGTTTTGATAAAATGGGCGCGGATTGGTGGGATGAAACAGGTATTTTTCGCGCTCTGCATCGCCTGACGCCTGTTCGTATGCGCTATATAAAGCATCATTTGGCTCGCCTGCGGCCTGATAGCATCAACCGCAAATCATCAACACCTCTAGCCGGGATATCGGCTGTTGATATTGGCTGCGGCGGCGGCTTGCTGGCTGAACCATTGGCTCGGCTAGGAGCAAATGTGACGGGCATTGATATGAGCAAAGTCGCCATTGATGCCGCTAGCGCCCATGCAAACGCAGCTAATCTGCCTATCACCTATCGGTTAATCAGCGCCGAAGATTTAGCTGGCGAAGGCGCCCAATTTGATATGGTGATTGCATCCGAAGTCATCGAGCATGTTGCCGATCGGGTGGCGTTTCTGACCGCTATGGCTAATTTGGGGCGCCCCGATTTACCCGCCATTGCCATCATAACCACAATTAGCCGAAATATAATCGCAACTGTGCTGGCCAAATATGCGGCGGAATATCTGTTGCGGCTAGCCCCGCCCGGCGCCCATGATGCGGCAAAGTTTATCACGCCAAAAACATTGCGGGGTGCGGCAAAGGCAGCTGGCATTGACATTGACGATATTACTGGTATTCGGCCAAGTCTTTTAAGCGGATTTGCATTAGGCGGGCCGCCGGTGATGAATTATGCCGCCGCTGGATTAATTCAGCCCGAATAAAGCCGTTCCTGAATATCAGTTATCTTTAGGCAAGTCGGGCATAGGGAAAATCTCAATCCCCTCATCAATCAGCTCTTCGACGTCATCATTGCTGGCATTGCCATAAATACCGTGTTCTTTCTCATCACCATAATGAATACGGCGAGCGGTATTGGCAAAATCATCACCAACATTATCAAAATTATCCTCAACCTGTTTGCGCATGGCACGCATTTGGGTAATTAGGGCGGTGGCTTGTTTGGCAAGCTGGCCTGGATCCATTTGCGCGGCGTCAAATTCAGGCTGATTTAGCGGGGGCTGATTTGGTGCTGGAAGATCAGGTGCTGGCAGATTGGGGGTAGGCAGATTAGGGGGCGGAAGTTGAGGCATTGAATTGCCTTTAGCCCCTAGATTTGGTGTCATTAAAGCTTTTGATATGTTGTCATCACCGCAGACAGCACAGGTTACCCAGCCCGCTTCATGCTGACGTTCATATTCAGCTGAGGAGCCAAACCACGCTTCGAATTCATGGTCATTTTTACATTTAAGCGTAAACTTGATCATAATTTTCATATATTGGAGTGATCTCTGATTTTCAAGAGAATTCCAAAAAACGCTGATGAGCCACGCCTGCCAGNAACCGCTTAAAGCGCCCCGTGGCAGTGTTTGAACTTCTTCCCGGAGCCGCAAGGACATGCGGCATTGCGTGGGGTTTTGCCTGATATAGCGCTTGCCGCCCCGGCGCGATTAGCCGCCGCTTTTTGGGCTGGTGTTTCGATAGGCGACACAGCAGAGCCGTCCGTTGCCTCTAATGCTTCCTCTGCGTCAGGCTGGCGAAACTGAATATGCGCCATGACTGAGGTGATTGTTCGGCGCAAATTATCCAGCATATAATTAAACAGGGTAAACGCCTCACGTTTATATTCATCAAGGGGGTTTTTCTGTGCATAGGCACGCAATGAGACACTCTGTTTCATATGATCGAGAGCCAGTAAATGCTCTTTCCAGCTTTGATCAAGCACCTGAAGCAATAATGATTTTTCGGCCTGACGCATAATATCAGCACCAATCGAAGCGGTTTTTTCCGCCTGCCGGTGATCGGCCATCTTAATCATTCGCTCTTTAATGGCTTCTTGATCCATGCCATCCTCAGCGAACCAGTCTTTTGCCGGAACTTCCAGTCCAAGCAAGCGCACCGCGCTATCGGTCATGCCCTCAGCATCCCAGCTATCATGATAAGTACCATCAGGAATAGCCTCTGCAATCAAGTCATCAATGACATCATAACGCATATCTTTGATTGTTGCGGCAACGTCTTCGGCATCCATAATCTCTCGCCGTTGCTCAAAAATGACTTTTCGTTGGTCATTCATGACATCATCAAATTTCAACAATTGTTTACGCATTTCAAAATTACGCGCTTCAACCTTTGACTGGGCTTTTTCAATGGCTTTATTGATCCATGGATGGATAATCGCCTCACCTTTTTCAAGCCCTAATCGGCCGAGAATCGAATCGAGACGCTCAGAGCCAAAGATTCGCATTAAATCATCTTGCAGGGATAGATAGAACTTCGATGCACCCGGATCACCTTGACGCCCTGAACGGCCGCGCAACTGATTATCAATGCGGCGTGATTCATGACGTTCCGTGCCAATCACATAAAGCCCGCCAGCATCAAGCGCTTTTTGCCTGGCTTCTGTTACCTCAGCCAAAATCTCCTGACGCTTCTTATCATCGTCAACATCGGCAAGGCGGGCATCAAGATTGCCGCCAAGCTGAATATCGGTGCCGCGACCAGCCATGTTAGTGGCAATGGTAACACTGCCCGGAATACCAGCATCAGCGATAATCATCGCTTCTTGTTCATGAAACTTCGCGTTCAGCACCTGATGCGGAATTTTCTGTTGCTTCAGCTCACGCGACAGCAGTTCCGATTTTTCAATACTGACCGTGCCAACAAGAATAGGCTGACCACGATCACGGCAATCCATAATCTGATCAATCACCGCCTGGTCACGTTCGGCGCTGGTCCGATACACTTCATCATGATGATCTTTTCGGGTAACGGGTTTATTGGTTGGAATAGCGACCACAGATAATCCATAGATTTCTGAAAACTCGCCAGCCTCGGTCATCGCCGTTCCTGTCATCCCGGCCAGTTTTTTGTAAAGCCTGAACAGGTTTTGATAGGTGATAGATGCCAGTGTCTGATTCTCTGGCATGACATCAAGCTCTTCCCGCGCTTCTAATGCCTGATGCAGACCTTCGCCAAATCGGCGGCCTTCCATAGCACGTCCAGTAAACTCATCAATAATGACGATTTTGGACTGTTTGATCATATAATGGGTGTCGCGCTGAAACAAATGATGCGCCCGCAAACCCATATTGATGTGATGCAACAGCGAAATGTTTTCCGCATCAAAAAGACTGCCAGATGTGATTAATCCAGCATCTATCAAAATCTGCTCAGCATGTTCAGTGCCTTCATCAGTCAAGGTTACATTGCGCTGTTTTTCATCAACAACAAAATCACTCTCAATAAACTTGGGGATGAGCTTATCAACAGCGACATATAACTCCGATGAAGTTTCCGCCTGACCAGAGATAACAAGCGGCGTTCTTGCCTCATCAATGAGAATCGAGTCAACCTCATCAACAATCGCAAAATAAGGCTCACGCTGAACCATATCTTCGAGCCTGAACTTCATGTTATCGCGAAGATAATCAAAGCCAATCTCATTATTCGTCGCATAGGTGACATCTGCCGCATAAGCGACACGGCGCTCTTCATCTGTCATGCCTGATTTGATACAGCCGACAGTTAATCCCAGAAATTGATAAATCTGCCCCATCCACTGGCTATCACGCTCAGCCAGATAATCATTCACGGTCACCACATGAACGCCTCTTTTGGTCAAGGCATTTAGATAAACGGCCAATGTCGCAACAAGGGTTTTGCCCTCACCTGTTTTCATCTCAGTGATCTGGCCTTTGTGAAGCACGATGCCGCCCATCATCTGAACATCAAAATGGCGTTGGCCAATGCTTCGCTTAGCTGCCTCACGGACAGTCGCAAAGGCTTCGGGGAGCAGCTCATCCAATGATGCGCCATCCGCGAGTTTTTGGCGCAATACATCGGTTTGCGCCCTTATTGTCGTATCATCCCATTCGGCAATCTGATCTTCGAGTCCATTGATCTTGTCAACCAAGGGTAACATTTCCTTGATATTGCGATCATTGCTATTGCCAAAAAGGGCTTTTTTGAGAGAAGAAAACATGTGACTTAACTTAATATAGGTGTTTCCAAAATAGAGTACAATAGTCATACCCCATAGGGTGCGTCTTGGCTATTGTCAATATTTGCTATGGATTAAAGAGCAAGGCATAAAAAATCCTTTTTCTGAACAGTTGCTACAACAGCCTCAACATGATAGCGATAGTGTATATTAATACCTGTTATTTCAAACGTCTTTTCATCCCCGGTCAGACCTTAATGGTCAGACCTTAACGGCCATACCTTTACGGCCAGACCTATTTTAGGAGCATCCTATGGCTATTCTTACATCACCCCAGCGTTTATTGGCATGGTTTGGCTGTTGCACCGTTTTTATTGTATCAACCGTGATCGCAACGGCGGCGTTTCANCCCATGGCACAGGCACAAGACACGGGCTCAACCGCCGATCCAACCAATGATATCTCAAAAATTGTTGCGACCATTGATGGTGACGATATTACGCTAAATCTGGTGATAGCCATGATGAGCCAACTGCCTCCGCAATATCGCAACCAACCTTTTGAAGTCTTATATGAGCCTGTGCTTGATGACATTATTGACACACGGCTTGCCGCCGCCGCCGCCAAACGAGGCGGCATTGCCGATGATCCCTTGATTGAGGAGCTAGCGCAACGAGCATATGATCGGGTGATGGCAGAAGCATGGATTAGCCTGGAAATTCAGCAGAATATTACCGATGAAATGGTTGAGGCGCGGTATGCTGAACTGGCAAGTGATTTGACGCTACGCGAAGAGATTAGCGCGCGTCATATTCTGGTGACTAGCGAAGATGAGGCTAATGCCATCATCACGCGGCTTAATAATGGTGAAGATTTTGCGTCCCTTGCCACTGAATTATCAACCGGGCCCAGTGCTCCTAATGGCGGCAATCTNGGGTTTTTCAAACGTGGGGATATGGTTCCTGATTTCTCTGATGCGGCCTTTGCGCTAGAGGTCGATAGCTATTCTGAGGAGCCTGTTGAAAGCAATTTTGGCTGGCATGTTATCAAAGTTGACGATAAAAGAGTGCTTGATTTGCCGCCCCTTGATAATATCCGTAGTCAGCTGGTTGAGATTATGACCTCTGAGCTGGCAACGCAGCTTGCTGATGAGCTATATGAAAAGGCAACAATCAGACGTCTTAGCGTTGATAAAATTATATCAGCATCAGAGGCAACCGAATAAACGCCAATAAAAGCATTTGTATAAGATATGGTATAAGAAATAGTAACGCAAATTTAGGTCATGTTATGAAACGATCTCCNTTGGCGCCCTCTGTCCAGTCGCCGCTTACTGCTGTTGATGGCGCTCAGCTCAATACAGCGCATACAGGAATAAAATATAAAGACCGCGATGATGTGATGATCATGTGCTTTGATCAGCCGGTTGCTGTGGCGGCGGTATTAACCCGATCNCTGACCGCATCTGCNCCTGTTGATTGGTGCCGAAAGGTTCTATCGAAAGGCCAGACCAGAGCGATTTTATGTAATGCCGGTAATGCCAATGCCTTTACNGGNGCGGCAGGNGCGGNGGCNGCAGAACGCTGCGCGCAAGCNGTNGCAGAGGCNGGTGGATATTCAGCCGACCAAGTNATGCTGGCCTCAACCGGGGTCATAGGTGAGGTCTTGCCAGATGATCTGATCATCCCGCATATTGCCGCGCTGATGGCAAACTCAGCCAGCACCGACAGCAAATGGCTAGCTGCCGCTGAGGCTATTCGGACAACCGATACATTCGCCAAAGCCGCCAGCCGCCAAACCAACATTGGCGGTACCATTATCACCATCACCGGCATTGCCAAAGGCTCAGGGATGATTGCCCCTGATATGGCCACCATGCTTAGCTTTATTGCAACTGACGCTGATCTGCCATCAGCGGTTCTGCAAGATGTGCTGTCACGCCTCACCGACCAAAGTTTTAATGCCATAACCGTAGATGGGGATACCTCAACCAGCGATACGGTCATCATGGNAGCCACCGCAAGCGCGAAGCACCCGCCTGTTGCCTCTGCTCATGATGATGTCTTGGCCGATTTTTGTGCATCGCTGAAAAGCCTGATGGTAGAACTAGCAACCTTAATCGTTCGCGATGGCGAAGGTGCCACGAAATTAATCCAGATTAATGTCAGCGGGGCGGATAATGATGCAGCAGCTAAACGCATTGGATTGACGATCGGCAATTCACCACTTGTCAAAACAGCG
>NZIT01000058.1 GCA_002691725.1 SAR116 cluster bacterium
AAATATCCGCATCGACAAGGGTTCATAGCGGCAATAAGCTGAAAGCGGGCTGGATATGTGACATGATGATTGGCGCGGCTGACAACGGCTTTGCCTGTTTCAATCGTTTGCCGCAAAGCATCTAGCTGATGGGCTGGCCATTCCGCCAGCTCATCCAAAAATAAAACCCCGCCATGGGCCAGGCTGACTTCACCTGGTTTAGCGCGAACACCGCCGCCAACTAACGCCGCAACCGATGACGAATGATGCGGATCACGATACGGCCGTGAGACAATTAAGCCAGCTTTGTCCAAATAGCCAGCGATAGAATGTATCATCGTCACTTCGAGCGATTCTTTGGCAAGCATAGGCGGTAATATGCCAGCCAGCCGTGACGCTAACATTGATTTGCCTGAGCCCGGCGGCCCCATCATCAATAAATTATGACCGCCAACCGCAGTGATTTCCATCGCTCTTTTCGCCAAGTCTTGACCAACGAGATCAGCCATATCCGGAAAATTATTGCGATTTTCAGCGACTTTGGCTTTCGGATCAGAGAGAACCTGATCACCGCGCAAATGATTGATTAACGTCATTAAGCTTGGCGCAGAAATGATCTTCACATCACCGCCCCATGCCGCTTCTTCACCATTTGCGGCAGGGCAAATTAATCCCATCTTTTTAGAAGATGCGCCAATCGCCGCCGCCAGAACACCATTAACTCCTGTGATTGTTCCATCAAGGGAAAGCTCACCCATAACAATCATGCCATCAACACTATCCGATGGTATCGCGCCAATCGCGACAAGCAATCCTAATGCAATCGGCAGGTCAAAATGTGAGCCTTCTTTAATCAGATCAGCTGGCGCAAGATTAACAGCGATGCGCTTCGGCGGTAAGGATAAGCCTAGCGATGATAAGGCAGCACGAACCCGCTCTTTCGATTCGCTCACCGCTTTATCAGCAAGACCAACAATAGCAATATTAGGCAAGCCATTAGATAGATGAACCTGAACATGCACAGAAACAGGCTCAAGGCCTCGAAAGGCTAGGGTATGGATGGATGCCTGCATAAATATATCTGACGATTGTTATTTTTTATTGTGATGGTAAACAGTCGCACAGTTTAGATGGCAATACAAGCGCAGGCCAAAATACACCCAAATGAACTATAATCTATTCGATCATCACTTAGCGTTTGGATGTTAGCATTGCGCCTAATGGCGCTCCACCAATGACATGACCATGCAAATGCTGCACTTCCTGGTTGCCATTTTGCCCAACATTAACGATGACGCGATAGCCATCATCAGCAACCCCTGTTTTCTTCGCCACTCTTGCCAAGGCGCGCACCCAATCCGCTAGCTCCTTATCCGAAGCCTTTTCGGCAAAATCACTGAGGTCTGTATAGGCCCCGCGTGGAATAACTAGATGATGTTGCGGGGCTTGTGGCTGAATATCAGCAAAGCTGAGGGTTGTGTCATTTTCATCAACCGGCGCAGAAGGGATGCGGCCATCTAGAATCTGAGCAAAAATATTATCCGGATCATAACTCATGATTATCCTCTCTCTCTCTCTGTTAATAGGGCTATATCTTAACAGACTTATGTCTTTTCTTACTATTCGTCGCGGCTGGCTTTTTCGTCAATACCTGATTGTTGGCGGCGGCGCGCTAGCTCATCCCATAACTCGTCAAGGGAGATATCCGCAGCCGCTAAAACAACCAGCAAATGATAGACAACATCCGCCGCTTCACCAATCAGCTCATCCCGATTGCCAGCCATTGCCGCAATAATCGCCTCGGTTGTTTCTTCGCCAAGCTTGCGCGCCGGCAGATGCGGGGCTTCAATTAATAGCCGCGCTGTCCATGATTTCTTTGGGTCTTCCCCACGCCGAGACAGGATAACATCATATAGCTCTTCCAAAATATGTATGCTCATTTTATCGCTCCCCTCATTTTATTATTCTCCTTATTTTGTCATTTCTTTAGAGACGGACTTCCAGCCCTTGATTGGCCATATGCGTTTTGACTGCATCCATATCCAGAAGTCCAAAATGAAAAATAGATGCTGCTAGAACTGCCGATGCGTGACCTTTGGTAATGGCTTCCACCATATGATCAGCATGCCCGGCACCACCCGACGCAATGACCGGAATAGAAACCGCATCACTCACTGCTTGCGTTAATGGGATATCATACCCATCTTTTGTGCCATCTGCATCCATTGATGTTAACAAGATTTCACCCGCGCCCATGGCACAGCCCTTTTCCGCCCATGCGATAGCATCTATGCCTGTCGGCGTGCGGCCGCCATGTGTCACAACCTCAAACCAGCCATCAGCATGGCGCCGCGCATCAATCGCTAAGACAACACATTGGCTGCCAAATCGAGATGCCGCTTCGGATAATAATTCGGGATGTTTAACAGCCGATGAATTGACTGATATTTTATCTGCTCCAGCTAGAAGTAAACGTCGAAAATCTTCGACTTCGGTAACACCGCCGCCAACCGTCAGTGGCATGAAACAATGGTCTGCTGTTTGGCTGATAACATTTGCCATGGCCTTTCTGCCTTCTATGCTGGCAGAAATATCAAGGAAGCATAGCTCATCAGCACCAGCGTCATTATAGATTTTAGCCTGTTCAACTGGATCGCCAGCATCGACCAAATCGACAAAATTAATCCCTTTGACAACGCGGCCTTCATGAACATCAAGACAAGGAATTACCCGAACAGCAAGCATCAAACACCCTTTTTATGTGAAACGGTATTATGTGAAACGGTTTGATAGGTAATGGCTTCTGCCAGCTCTAATCTGCCATCATAGATAGCACGGCCAATAATCACCCCATGGATGGCGGTATTGGCTAGCGTTTTTATATCTGCAATATCGGCCACTCCACCCGATGCTATGACCGGAATAGAAACCGCATCAGCAAGTTCCAATGTCGCTTTCGCATTAACACCTTCGAGCGCACCATCACGGCTAATATCAGTGAAAATAACAGCAGCAACACCGCAATCTTCAAACCGTCTGACCAGATCAAGGACAGGAATATGTGATGTTTCAAGCCAGCCCTCGGCGGCAATCATGCCATCTTTAGCATCGGCGCCAACAGCAATCTGGCCGGGAAAGGCTTTTGATGCCTGAATGACTAATTCCGGATTTTTGAGCGCGATAGTCCCCAAGATAACCCGTTCAACCCCTTGGTCTAACCATGCTGAGATTGTGTCCATGTCTCTGATGCCGCCGCCTAGCTGTACCTTGACGCCTGCCGCAAGAATAGCTTTCACCGCATCTGTATTGACCGGCTTGCCCTTTACCGCGCCATCAAGATCAACGCAGTGAATCCATTGCGTGCCAGCCTGAACAAATTGATTAGCCTGATCGCCGGGGTTGCTATTATAGATCGTTAACTGGGCAAAATTACCATGCTTGAGGCGCACGCAACTGCCATCTTTCAAATCAATGGCGGGAAAGATAATCATGAACCGGCTTTGCCTTTATTCGCATGTTCAGATTTTTCCAGAACCTCTTTGTAATAATAATATCCTGTCGCATAGCTGCCGTTGATATAGGCATATTTAGGATGCTCACCAAAGCGAATATAGCCAGCGGCTTCATAGCGCTGTATCGCTCTTTCCTGGGTTGAACGAACATCAAGATTGATGACTTTGAATCCTTCTGACCGGCTGAACGCCTCAGCTTCATCAAGCATTAAAGGCGCCAGACCTTTGCCGCGAGCCCATGGCACAACAAAAAAAGTGGTGAGAGTACATGTCAGCTTTTGCGCTTCGTTATTGCGCGGCGGGCGGACAATTTGACAACTGGCAGCAATAACGCCATCGATGCGGCCAATGATCAGCTCGCGTTCTGGAATAAGCATAACACCTTTCCAGTAATCTTCGAGAATATTTCGCGGTGGTGGAGTGATCCAGCCAAAGCCACCACCACTTTCAATCGCCTCGATAGCAGCATCACATAATTCAATAATATCAGCCGCTGATAACGTCTTAACAGTTTCAACAGCGGTAATCGGTTTTCTATTATCTTGCGCCATCATATCAAGATTTTCCCTTTATTGTTAAGCCGGTTTTATCAAGCCGGTTTTGTTAAGCAGGCACCCTAGCAGGTATATGAAAGCCAGTTTGCAAGTATCCGTTGCCCTACCATCTGGCTTTTTTCAGGGTGAAATTGCACCCCTGTCAGATTATCTGTCTTTACTGCGGCAACAATATGACCGCCATAATCCGTCCATGCAGCGATTTGTNTATCATCGCCGCCAGTTAGATGATAGCCAGCCTGATGATAGCCAGTCAGATGATAGCCATGCAGAAAATAGACGCGGCTATCCGCAGCAAGCCCATCAAACAACATATCATCCGCCATATGATCAGATATAATGAGCTGATTCCAGCCCATATGCGGAACTTTCAGCGGCACCTCATCAATGCTGGGATGCATCGCCGTAATACTGCCATTGATCCAGCCAAAGCCAGCCGTTTTAACGCCGCCTTCTTCGCCAATCTCTGCCATCAATTGCATACCAACACAAATCCCCAGAAATGGTCGTGCCAATGTGAGAGCAACATGTTCAATCGCCGCAATCATGCCGTCTATCTTGATCAGGTTTGCTTTACAATCAGCAAAAGCGCCAACCCCCGGCAATACCAGATATTCTGCTGTTGCGACAATATCAGGGTCAGATGANACCATGATCTGATGCGGAAGATCAGCATTATGAGCCGCNGTCTGCAATGCATTTTTAACCGACCGCAGGTTGCCCGACCCATAGTCCACAATAACCAGTTTCATTGCCGACTGCCTATTACAGCACTCCCTTGGTCGATGGGATACGATCAGCTTGTCCGGGATCAATCGCAACAGCGGTTTTCAACGCTTGCGCCAGCGCTTTGAAGCTGCTCTCAATGATGTGGTGCGTATTGCTGCCATAAGCTGTTTCGATATGAAGCGTTATGCCCGCGGACTGGCTAAAGGCACGGAAGAACTCTTCAAACACTTCGCTATCCATCTCGCCTAGCCGTGGCGACGGCAGTGACACATTCCAAACCAGAAATGGCCGACNAGAAATATCAATCGCAACCCTTGTCAAAGCTTCATCCATGGGGAGCAAAGCCATGCCATAGCGTGTAATGCCGCGGCGATCACCCAGCGCTTTTGAAAAAGCCTCACCCAGTGCCCAACCGCAATCCTCAACCGTATGATGAGCATCAATATGCAAATCCCCCTGACAAGCAAGACGGATATCAATCAGGCTGTGACGACCCAATTGCTCAATCATATGATCAAAAAATCCTAATCCTGTGGCAACATCAACTTTTCCCATGCCATCAAGCGTGACATGNGCNGTGATCTTTGTCTCTTTGGTTTCACGTTTNACATCTGCCTGTCGCAAAGACGGATTTGAGGTCGGGTTTTCTTTAGCCATGAAAACTCTCCTATGAGGATGTATCGGTTTCCTTATGGTGCGGTTACTAGCAGGATCAGCATCATTTGACTAGCAGAATTACTCAAATCACCGTTTATTGGCGTTGATTGCAAGGCCGATGAAAGAGTGGCTTTTGCAAATATCATTGTCATTTGCTCTCACGATATCGCTTTGACAATCGGGGTATATACACCAAGACCATTTTTCCAAAGGCATGAAAAGACAAAATAGCGCGAAGCCCCGCCCTGATCATTCGGGGCGGGTTATTTATTGCTGATCAGCCTTGAAACAGCACCCCCGTCACACTCCCGTCACACTTGCGTCACACCCCCGTCACAGCTGCATCAGGACAGCTGATCATTGCGGGTTTTAAGCCATTCAGCCATAGTTTTGGCTTCTTCTTCGCTGACTTTTGGCAGCAGTTGCGCGAACAGATTGGCCGCGATCATCGCGTCTTGCCCCAAATCACCAGTGTCAATGACAATGCGAGGATTGGATAATTGCGCGAGCTCTTTTAAGGCTTCGGCATCTTCCCAGATGAGGCCAAATAAGGCGCAAATCTGATCCATCATGATCACCCCCGGAATGCCACGCTTGCCATGTTCGACTTGCGATAAATAAGCTGAGGACACGCCCAGATATTCAGCCATAGCGGACATGGTCATGTTGTTTTGTTGGCGCAGGTCGCGCAATTTTTTGCCAAATGGGGTCATGGGAGTTGTCTGAGCTTAATATACCACGCCCCTAAGCCGCCGTCTTTGGGTTTGGCGGGATGAAAGGCGACCACTTGTTCCGATAATGGCGGCTCATCCAGCCATTGCGGCAGGGATTGACGGATCACACCTTTTCCAGCTGTGCCTTTGCCGGTGATGACCAAGACATGTTGATGTCTATCGCGCTGTTTTTCAGCAATAAACCGGCGCAAGGCTGATCTGGCATTTGGGGATGTCAACCCATGCAGATCAAGCCGCGCGGTGGGGGAGACTTGACCGCTTTTTATGCGTTTGGCATCTGTTCGTGAAATACCGCTGACCTTTTCTGCGGCAAGGTCTGCCGGTTTCAAATCAGATTTGACGTTATGGCGCGATAATCCGTTCATGCCAGAAATAGATGCGGATGGAGACGCCGCCANGGCGCTGGAGACTGATTTAGCTTTNGTTGTCGCCTTTTTGGGGGCTTTTTTAAGCGCCAGTGAAGCAAGAGCATCTGAGGTTGGCAAAATGGTATCTTGCGGCATGGGATTAACCGTTCGCGCCACAACTTGCCAGAGTTCATCACCATCTTTATGTTTTTGGCTGGCTCTTTGACTAGCTCTTTCGTTGGCTTTTTGGTCGGCCTTTTGATTGTCGCGCTTTTTCATGTCTCGGCTCACAGTTTCAATCAACTGGTTTTAGCAATCAACTGGCCTTATTAGTGCAATCAGCTTTCCGATGTTTGTGTTTCAATCAATAGCCAGTTTGGATTTGCCGANGTCACATCACGTTCAAATGTCCACTGATCGACAAATGTTTCAGGATCNTTACTATCACCATCAATGATGGTTCCGTTTTCATCTTTCAACACGCGAATCTGCGTAGANTGNTATTCTACGGTAATTGAGGCAATGCCNTCCTTGACGCCAGCTTCACGNATATCAACGCGACTTAAATCGGTCAGCGTAATGCTCAATTCTTCGCCAGCTTTGCGGCGCTCATTAATAGCATCAGAAAAACTGCCTGCCATCTCATAACCGAGGAAAGGCCTTAATTCTTCCATGTTGCCACGCGCAAAGGCGGTCAATATCATTTCATATACTTGTTCCGCGCCATCCAGAAACGCTTGTTTGCTAAATCCTGAATCAGCGGCAACAATAGCGTCTATTCCCTCACCCGAAGGCAGTTCATTATTCATGTCCGTCTTTGTTTGTGACTTGAATGCTGCTGCGGCTTTTTTATTCGGGTCTTCTTCAAAACCATCACGCCGTCCTAAGATTGAACGAAGACGGAAAATCAGAAATACAGCCAGCACAGCAAAAATCAAAATATCGACATAGGGGCCATTAAACATGGTTTACTCCTGTTGGCTTATGCCTTTTATGCCATTCGCCAGTTTTATGCTCTTGTTACATACAGATAGACGCATTAGGCTTAAACGACAAGACTCTAGTGATTATTCGCAAAAAGAAATTTGCTATAAGCTTTGAATTAGCGTTAAAAGAACCCTGCAAAGGGATACTAAAGGAGCCATAATGAGAGGTCTGATTATTCTTGCATTTATCATTGTCTTGATATGGGTCGAGGTGATTGTTTTCGGCATGGTAGCAGACACTATTAACGTGCTTCCCACCATTATTGGCGTTTTTGCTACGGCGATCATGGGATTTCAGCTCATGCGCTATCGGTTTATGCAGATATTGGCGGGGGGCGGCATTGCCAAACCCCCGCATGAGATAATGCCATTAGTGCTGCCAGTGTTATTTGGCGGCTTTGGATTGATCATTCCAGGTTATGCCAGCGATGCGTTTGGTGTTTTATGTTTTCTTCCGATCATTCGTGATCTGCTAGGGGTGACGCTGTTCCATCTGTTTCCAGCGGCCAGAACCCGGCCTTTCCCATTTCAGGGTGGTGGATTTTCAGCCCATATGAATATGTCCNGTTTTGGATATCCAGATCAGGATAGAGACCCGCAATCAGACGATTCTGATAAATTAGCATCTGATATGCCATCAAACATGATTGTTGAGGGCGAGGCAGAACATATTGACCCTGATGACAAACATGATAAAAATGAGCCCAATAAATAGCCTGATGAATAGCAAATTAAACATGTGGTTATGACCCACTTGACCAACGGCATATATGCCATCTGAAAGGACGTATTATGACTAAAAAAAAATCATCTGACGCCGGGGAAAGTGTAACCACACCAGACCAGCAGATCACCTTTCATAGCCATTACATCAAAGATCTATCTTTTGAAAATCCCAATGCTCCGGTTATCTATGATAATCCGGCCAATGCGCCACAGGTTTCCGTCAATTTTTCTGTTACCTCAAGGCCCATTGATGAAAAAGACCGCCATTATGAAGTTGTCTTGACGATTAAAGCCTCAGCGCAGCAAGATGAGCAGACCATGTTCCTTGCCGAATTGAGTTATGGCGGCGAAGTATCGATTGCAGCGGAGATGGATGAACGCGCAATCCAGCCTGTTGTAATGATTGAGGGCCCGCGCTTTCTGTTTCCATTTGCGCGCGCTTTGATGAGCAATGTAACCCGTGATGGCGGATTTATGCCGCTTAATATTCAACCGATTGATTTTATCAAATTGTATCAAATGCGGATGCAGCAACAAGCTGAACAGCAAGCAGCGCAAAAAGAAAATAGCAAAGCTGAGGATAAAGCTGAAGATTAAGACTGAGGATTAAGACTGATATTTTTGCCAGATCGAAGCATTGATTGACGCGATAAATTGCTGATGCGCCGCCAGCTCATCTGCATCTTGAGGAAACTGACGCGGCGGCCGTATTTTCGATGTGTCTGCTCGTGAGGCAGGGGCAGGTGCTTGATCTGGGCTCACATTTAGGTTTTGGTTTTGGTGTTTATCATTCGCATCAGATGTGATTGCACCCATCAGATCAGGCTGTTTACCGCCGATCAACTCAATATAGACAAAAGCCAGCAAATCCGCGTCAATCAGGGCCCCGTGCAAATCACGGTCTGAATTATCAATGCCAAATTTTTTACATAAAGCGTCAAGACTAGCCTGACCGCCGGGGAATTTTTGCCGTGCCATTAACAACGTGTCAATGACGTGATCATTACTAATAGCCGGTTTTTGCAGGCGGCTTAATTCAGCATTAATAAACCCCATATCAAAGCTGGCATTGTGAATAATCAGAGTAGCTTTATCAATAAATTGAAGAAAATCATCAGCAATATCAGCAAAGCGCGGTTTATCCTCCAGCTGATCATTGGTAATGCCATGAACTTCACTAGCCCGCGCATCAATATCGCGTTCAGGGTTAATATAAACGTGATAATGCTTGCCTGTTGGCACATGATTAATCAGCTCAACAGCACCAATTTCAATGATACGGTGGCCAAGATCATGTTCCAGCCCGGTGGTTTCTGTATCAAGAACAATCTCACGCATTTGATGCCCCCCTCAAGCGAATATCAGCCAGCATCTGATCAATATACCAGCCTGTCACAGTTTTACCATATCCTGTTGGGATAACATAATCGGCGTGTTGGCGTTTCATCGCATCAGGGGTCTGCGCCTTAAGAATATTATTCAGTTTTTCTTCAGACATGCCATCACGCTGCATCGCTCGCGTTTTGTGAACCCATAAGGGCGCTGATACGACCGCCACATAATCACAGAAATCCTGCGAGCGAGTTTCATATAATAGAGGGATATCAAAAACAATAATAGGAGGGTTGTCGTCATCTAAATAATCTGCCCAGGCTTCTCTGTCATGGCGAACAAGCGGGTGGATAATCGCTTCTAGCCTGGCGCGTTTTTCAGGTTGCTGAAATACCTCATCAGCAATGACTTTTCGATTAATTCCGTCATTGCCATCATCAGCATTAGGAAACAGAGCAAGAACAGCGGCAACCGCTTCACCGCCATTTGACATCAAGCGATGAACAACCGCATCGGAATCATGCACAGGAACCCCACGGCCGCGAAGCATATTAGCGGCGGTTGTTTTCCCCATAGCAATTGAGCCTGTTAACCCTAAGCGGATCATGATGTTCTGGCCTCCATCCCAAATTGGCGCAAATACGCTAAACATTCCAGCAGTGGAAAGCCTAGTATAGTGTAGGAACAGCCCTCCATCTTGCTAATAATATGCGCTCCAAGCTTTTCTATCATATAAACGCCGGGGGTTAGCATCGCTTCATCAGCCATGGCAGCAAGGTAGCTGTCGATATCATGGTCACTTAGCTCACGGAGAGTGATTTTAGGGGATTTAACCAAATGCCAGAGCCGTTGATTAGCCAAGATGATGACACCAGCTGTCACCAATTCATGAGTTTTGCCAGCAAGCGCGTTAAGTCGTGTTTTCGCCTCAACCAAGGTCGCCGGTTTGCCATAAATAACCCCCTCACAGACCAGCAGTTGATCAGATGCAATGATCAATGCTGACGGATGCTGAGCAGAGATTTTCATGGCTTTTGCTTCTGCCAGCATAGAGGCAGTATCAGCAGGAGAGATATTTTCATGAGCCGCCGCCGCGCGCAGAGCATCTTCGTCAAGATTAGCAGCAATAGCGTTATGAAGGATACCAGCATTTTCAAACATACGGCGCCGCGCCATGCTTTCTGTTGCCAGGATAATCGGAGTTTGAGGAAGTTGCCATTTAGGTTTTGTGCTATCCATGCTTGGCATTATGTTTTTTCCTCAATCCATTGCGTATAGATATTGATAATCTCGGCGGCAGTTTCTTCAATCGATTTTCGCGACACATCTATGATCGGCCAGCCTTGCTCTTTGAATAATTTGATGGCCTGGTTCAATTCATCATTAATTTTCCTAATATCCGCATATTCCATATTTTCTTCAGCATTCATGCTTTCTAGCCGATTACGTCTGATCTGGGATAACCGTCTGGCCTCATTAATTAAGCCAACAACCAACACATCTTTATTTTTCATCAACTCAATAGGCGGGGTAATCCCTGGAACCAGTGGGTAATTAGCAACTTTATATCCTCTATTTGCTAAATAGATCGAGGTCGGTGTTTTTGAACTTCGCGATACACCAACCAGCAGAATATCAGCGTTATGAACAGATGACATCGCCTGACCATCATCATGATGAACGGCAAATTCCAAGGCTTCCATGCGATTAAAATATGCTTCATCCATTTTGTGCTGGGCACCGACTCGTGCGGTCGCTGTTTTGCCCAGAACTTGTGAAAGCGTCCGAACCGCAGGATCAAGTATACTCAGATAGGGGGTTTGCTGTTGCTGGCAGAATTGCTCTATGGCAGCGCGGATATCTGGATCAGACATACTGTAAAAGACGACACCGCCATGGTCGGAAATTTCCTTTTTTATGACATCAAGATGATCCATTGTCCGCACCAATGTCCAGACATGTTCTATGGCTTTGGTCGCAGCAAATTTGCCCAAGGCAGCGCGCGCCAAGAGATGTATTGTCTCACCCGTTGCGTCAGAAATGAGATGGATGTGTATGGTCTGTTTTGCATTCATTGCTTAGCATCACTATAGCGTTAATCTCACCATTAATATAAAAATGGGCGTATATAGCAACGTCTAAATGTGGTTATCCAAAAGCCATAACAACTTGTGGATAACAATAGGATAAATCAATTTGCCGCTGATAATGATAAAGTTAGCGATGTTATGCTGTTATTTTTCCACAGAGATGTTAAGCCGTGTATAAAACTTTATTACTGTTTATGAAAACCTGAATAACTATCATTTTATATGTTATTACATGCATTTAGATAATTCTCTTAACTGGAAAACATCTGTGGATAATCTGTTAATATGTTGGAAATCCAGTTTTACAGCCGACAACAACATCAACCTCCTTTATATATTTATATATATACTTATATTGGTAGTATTATGAAAATACGCGATACGATCAATGGTCATATATCCCCATTACCGCCAATATGGTTTATGCGACAAGCAGGTCGCTATTTGCCTGAATATAAAGCATTGCGTGAGACAACATCAGATTTTATCAGCTATTGCCTTGATAGTGAAAAAGCGTCTGAGGCAACGCTACAACCGATAAACCGGTTTGATTTTGACGCAGCGATTATATTTTCAGACATATTAATGATCCCATGGGCAATGAATAGAGGCGTTCATTTCATCACTGGCGAGGGGCCTAAACTGACCCCATTAGAGCATCCATCTGATCTGGTTGTGCCTAATAATGCTGATTTAATGAAAAAACTTCAGCCAGTCTGTGACGCAATTACCAAAACACGGGCTAATCTGTCTGATGATAAAGCCTTGATTGGGTTTTGTGGGGCGCCATGGACAGTCGCAACCTATATGCTTGAGGGTGGTTCAAGCCGCGATTTTGCTATATCGAGGAAATGGCTTTGGCAAGAGCCTGAGGCATGTGATCAGCTTATGCAGCATCTGGTCACGGCATCAATCGAATTACTGACAGGTAAAGCCAGGGCAGGCGCCGATATATTGATGATTTTTGACAGCTGGGCAGGCGTAGTGCCATCAACTCTGCGGCATCGCTATCTTATTGATCCTGTGGCAAATATTATAAGCGGGCTTCGTGCTCGCGGTATAAGCCTGCCTGTCATAGCCTTTCCAAAAGGATTATCTGGCGGATTTGATACTTATGTCCACGCTACTGGCTGTGATGTTTTAGCTATTGATCATACGGTTGATCCATTTTGGCTTGATGCTCATTTACCAAAAAATGTTATTGTTCAGGGCAATCTTGACCCGCTTTCAGTTGAAACTGGCGGGCAATCTATGGCTGAGGCGGCGGATCAGATCATCATGGCGTTTCGGAAAAGGCCGCATATTTTTAATCTTGGGCATGGTATAGGTCAGTTTACGCCAATCAAACATGTTGAAGAATTGCTCCGGCATCTTCGTCAAACCTATCAATAAATATTTTAAAAAGGGACATCTCTCTTATGTTATATCTTTGGGTGAAAGCGTTACATATCCTTGCCATTATCTCTTGGATGGCAGGTTTACTTTATCTGCCGCGGCTTTATGTCTATCACGCCATGGTTGAACGCGGCTCAGCGCGTGATTTAACCTTTCAATTAATGGAAAGACGGCTTTTGAAAGCAATTATGAACCCGGCCATGATCGCCAGTTTCATTTTTGGCTTTTGGATGGTGCTAATTGATCCAGGGCTATTATCACAAGGCTGGTTTCATGTGAAGCTTGGCATGGTTTTTCTGATGGCAGGTGTGCATGGCAAGTTTGCTGTTATGCGGAAGGCCTTTGAGCAAGGCCGGGCTGATAATAGCGACAAATATTACCGTATTTGGAACGAAGTTCCGACTGTCCTCATGATCATCATTGTTATCATGGCTGTTGTTCAGCCCTTTTAATATGTTTTGTTGACTTTTCCTTCAAAAACAGGTTAAATACACCTAACTTTCCTTTTATAAAAAAAAACATACTTGTTTTTTCCCTCATATGAATCTTCAAGACCTCAAGAAAAAAACACCTGCCGAACTCCTGTCCTATGCGGAAGAGCTAGAGATAGAAAACGCCTCTACGCTTCGTAAGCAGGATATGATGTTCGCTATTCTCAAGCAACTGGCTGAGGATGATGTGCCGATCTATGGCGGCGGCGTCCTGGAAGTGCTTGCTGATGGGTTTGGCTTCCTGCGCTCACCCGAATCGAATTATCTGCCTGGCCCTGATGATATTTATGTCTCACCAAGCCAGATAAAACGGTTTTCTCTGCGTACGGGTGATACCGTTGATGGCCAAATTAGAGCTCCTCAAGAAGGCGAGCGTTATTTTGCCTTACTGAAGGTGGAACAGGTTAATTTTGAGGATCCATCTGCTGTTCGTCACCGCATCAATTTTGACAATCTGACGCCACTTTATCCGCAAGAAAAGCTTACCTTCGAGTTGCCGTTCAGCCCTGATAACAAAGACTATACGCCGCGCGTTATTGATCTTGTCTCACCAATGGGCAAAGGCCAGCGTGGGCTGATTGTGGCACCGCCGCGCACTGGTAAGACGATGATGCTGCAATCCATTGCGCATGCTATATCATCAAACCACCCGGAAGTGTATTTGATTGTATTGCTAATCGATGAACGTCCAGAAGAAGTGACTGATATGCAGCGCTCGGTTAATGGTGAAGTCATTTCTTCAACATTTGATGAACCCGCGGCACGCCATGTTCAAGTCACTGATATGGTTATAGAAAAAGCCAAGCGTTTGGTTGAACATAAGCGTGATGTTGTTATCTTGCTCGATAGTATAACGCGCTTGGCTCGCGCCTATAATACCGTTGTTCCTTCATCGGGAAAGGTCTTAACGGGCGGTGTTGATGCCAATGCCCTGCAACGGCCAAAACGCTTCTTCGGGGCGGCTAGAAACATCGAGGAAGGCGGATCACTAACAATTATTGCGACGGCGCTGATTGAAACTGGTAGCCGTATGGATGAAGTGATCTTTGAAGAGTTCAAAGGCACAGGCAATTCTGAGGTTATCCTTGACCGTAAAATATCTGATAAGCGGATCTTCCCTGCGATTGACATTACCCGTTCTGGTACACGCAAGGAAGAGCTGTTGATTGATAAAGATACTCTATCCAAAATGTGGATATTGCGCCGGATATTGATGCCTATGGGTCAGGTCGATGGAATGGAGTTCCTTGTTGATAAGCTCAAACAAACAAAGAGCAACGAAGACTTCTTCCAGTCCATGAACCAATAAATGCCATCAACAAGTGGCACCAGTAAATAGCACCAGTAGATTTCATCAATAAACCTTACCAATAAACACCATCAATATGTTTGAACAGCAGCCGTTATTATATCACGGCGTCACGGCATTCTGGCTCCAACACATTTTTTCATGTTCAATCAGTTTTGCTTTGATTTTCAAGTTGCGGTCATCATCAGGCTTTAGCGTCCTTATTGCACCAAAATTACCTAAATCCCCATCGCGTCGCGTGATGCGGTGGCACGGGTAGATGATTGGCACCGGGTTTCGCGCACAAGCTGAGCCAGCGGCACGCGCGGCTTTTGGCTTACCTGCCCGATCTGCCAGTTCCTGATAACTGATTGTCTCACCATAGGCAACTTGCCTTAACACCTGAAGCCAGCCTTGATGCGACGCTGAGATATCTTCCAAATCAACAGGAACGCTAAACTGCTGGCGTTTGCCCGTGGCATATTCATGTAATTCCTGAAAGGCTTGATCAAGAATAGCATCTTGATCGGTTTGGGGCATCTCCATCGTCATCCAGGTGAGATTGGTGATGGCTTTTCCGTTTGATGACATGCTAATGAAACCAAACGGAGTCATTTCTGTTCTTTGTGGCATGATTTTACCCAGTATAATATACGCATAGCCTGATGCTGGCACGAAAATGGGCTATATAAAAAATTATTATGAAGGAATTAATGTGAACAGACAAGATGAAACTATTTTTGCGCTAGCGACCCCTGCTGGGCGTGCCGCGATACAAATTATTCGCATCTCGGGCACAGGCGCCGCGCGAGCGTTAAGGCGGCTGACTGGGCATCTGCCTGAACCACGGCTAATGCGTTATTCTACGATCAGTGATCTGAATGGCGTTGTTATTGATTACGGGATGGCGCTGTGGTTGCCATCACCTGCCAGCCCGACAGGTGAAGATTATGCTGAGTTTCACTTGCATGGGACGCCGCAGATCGGCCGCATGGTGATGCTGACCCTTGAAGAGCTTCCGGCGCTTAGACTAGCTGATGCAGGTGAGTTCACAAGGCGAGCCTTTCTCAATGGCAAAATGACGCTAGATCAGACAGAGGCGTTATCTGATATTATTGATGCCGATACCGAAGCCCAGCACCGGCAAGCGATGGCCAGGCTTGATGCGCCTTTAAGCCAGCTGACGGAAACCTGGCGGCATGAACTGGTGGCTCTCATGGCGAGGCTAGAGACGCTGATTGATTTTGCTGATGAGGATATTCCTGCTGATTTGACTGATGACATTAATGAGCGGCTTGACCAGCTTATACATGGGATTGCGGCAACCTTAAATGATGCTACTCGCGGCGTTATCATCCGTGATGGTGTCAGTATCGCTCTTATTGGACGTCCAAATGCGGGTAAATCAACGCTTCTTAATGCTCTTGCTGGTCGTGATGATGCCATTGTTTCCACCGAGGAAGGCACAACACGCGACATTATTAGAGTTTCACTCAATATTGACGGTTATGCTGTTCATCTTAAAGATACGGCAGGGTTGCGGCAAAGTGAGAGTCTTGCCGAGAAAGAGGGGATAAAGCGGTCATTAAAAGCCGCTGCTGAGGCTGACATTATCTTGCTGTGTATTGATGGCCAAGATGTTGAAAATAATGGCGATTTCGGCAGTCATTGGGCATCAATACATGCTGAGCTAGGCCTTGATCAGGCAGCAGCCAACCCGGTGATTATCCCCGTTTTAACCAAAATGGATATCGTGTCTGATATTAAATTAGATAAGGATTGGCCATCCATATCTGCCGAAACAGGATTTGGCATGGATGCTCTGCGTATGGTGATCAGGGCGGCCATGGATCAGTTGCTGGGCTCGGGTGAGGCGGCGATGGTTAGCCGTGAGCGGCATCGCCTGGCGCTCTTATCTTGCCAAGAGAGTTTAATCTCAGCCAAAGAGGTTAATCCGGTTGATCAGCCCGAATTGCTGGCTGAGGATTTACGGCACGCGGCGCAAGCATTGGGGCGTATTTCCGGACAAGTTGATGTTGAGGACTTACTTGATGAAATTTTTAGCTCTTTCTGTATTGGAAAGTAGCAAACTATTGAAATATAATCATAAACTCATGTTTCACGTGAAACATTGCCTATCCGTCCCGGCGCCTCTATTTAGATATTCATCTGTCACAACATTCCCTAATATAAGCATGACATAACCATGACATAGCCTTGACCGATTTTAGCGTTGGGCGTATGGTCAGGACAATTCTTGATAATACAATTCATACGGGTTTTGCCTAAAGGCTGTTGGCATAAGAGGTTTTGATGTCATCATTTGATGTTTTAGTTGTTGGTGGAGGTCATGCAGGCGTTGAAGCGGCGGCGGCAGCGGCGCGTATGGGCGCGCGGGTAGCCTTGCTGACCATGCGTAAGGACACCATTGGTGACATGTCATGCAATCCGGCGATTGGCGGCTTGGGGAAAGGGCATCTGGTGCGTGAGATTGATGCCCTGGATGGTTTGATGGCAAAGGCTATTGATGCTTCTGGAATTCAGTTTCGGATGCTCAACCGTTCACGGGGGGCTGCTGTCCATGGTCCAAGAGCGCAGGCTGATCGCGCTCTTTATAAAGCGGCCATTCAGCAATTATTGGCTGAGACGCCTCAACTGGCGGTGATTGAGGCAATGATTGGCGATATTATTGTCAAGGATGGGCGCTTTGCTGGATTGATAGCCGAAGATGGCACGGAATATCGCTCCACTGCCGCTGTCCTGACAACAGGAACATTTCTTGGCGGCATTATCCATCTGGGTGATGAGAGACAACAAGCTGGTCGTTTTGGTGAAAATCCGTCTAATCTGTTGTCGAAGCGGCTCCGTGATCCGGCGCTAAATCTTCAGGTTGGACGGCTGAAAACGGGCACTCCAGCGCGGCTTGATGGTGATACGATTGCATGGGATCGGCTGGAGATGCAGCCAGCTGATAACCCGCCAATCCCATTTTCAACTCTGACAGATAAGATCACGGTTCCGCAAATCCCTTGCGGTATCACCCGAACAAATGCAGAAACCCATCGCATTATTGCTGACTCTATTCATCTTTCTGCCGTCTATTCAGGACAAATTGAAGGCCATGGCCCGCGTTACTGCCCTTCGATTGAGGATAAAGTGGTTCGCTTCAAAGAGCGTCAGGCGCATCAGATCTTTCTTGAGCCAGAAGGATTGACAGATAATACAGTCTATCCCAATGGAATATCCACGAGCCTGCCACGGCATGTTCAGGATGACATGATCGCGTCTATCGAAGGCCTGGAAAATGCGCGGATTATCCGCTATGGCTATGCGATTGAATATGACTACATTGATCCAAGGAGTTTAACCCGGGCGCTAGAGCTGAAAGCCTTGCCGGGGCTATATCTGGCAGGTCAGATCAATGGCACAACAGGATATGAGGAGGCCGGCGCCCAAGGGCTTATGGCCGGAATAAATGCAGCCTTAGCAGTGGCTGGAGGGGCCGGAGCGGATAAGCCTTTCACCCTGGATCGAGCAACGGCTTACACAGGTGTCATGATTGATGATTTGATCACTCGTGGCGCGCCTGAGCCTTATCGCATGTTTACGTCTCGCGCAGAATATCGGCTGTTGTTGCGAGCGGATAACGCCGATCAACGGTTGACGGATAAGGGCATTGCCATTGGCGCCGTTAGCCAAGGACGTGCTGATGCCTGGCACAAAAAGAAGACTATATTGGCTGAAGCTAATGCAAAGCTCGATCAATGTTCAGCAACGCCGTCGATGCTAGCCAGGATTAATATTTCAGCCAGCCGCGACGGCAGAGCCCAAACAGCTCGAAAATTACTGTCGCGTGAAGGGGTAACCTTAGCGCAATTGATGCCGCTTTGGTCAGAATTAGCCAGCATACCTGAGGCCTATCACCACCAATTAGAAACAGATTGCCGTTATGCCGCTTATCTAAACCGGCAAAAGTCTGATATTGAGGCGATGCGCAAAGACGAAGCGCTTGCGATACCAAACAACCTTGATTATCAGAAGATTGGCGGTCTATCAGCAGAAAGCATAGATATTTTGCGGCGCCATCAGCCTGAAACAATCGCGCAAGCCAGTCGCCTTGCCGGATTAACGCCAGCGGCGCTGTTGGTGCTTATCCGCTATATTAATCGAGCCGCCTAATGTTTCACGTGAAACATTCCCGGAGTAGAGCTGATCATGATTGCTGAAGATACGAGCCGTGATGAGATTCTGGCTGAAATAGGCGCAGATGCTGACATTACATCCAAATTAGATGGTTATGTCCGCCTGTTAGAAGAATGGCAACAAGGCATGAGCCTTGTCGGGCCAGGGACAATGCCACATATCTGGCAACGTCATATTCTTGATTCGGCACAGTTAATGCCATTTATTAAGCCTGAAACCGGCGCTATTATGGATATTGGCAGTGGTGCTGGCTTTCCTGGCTTGGTGCTGGCCATTCTTTATGGGGATAGGTTGAAAGCACCGCTTCAGCTTGTTGAATCGGACGGCCGAAAATGCCGTTTCCTGAAAGCCGTTATCACCGATATTGGCATTAATGCGCGGGTAACCCAGAAACGGGTAGAGGATTTATCATCTCTCTGGCCAGCAACCATTACAGCGCGCGCGGTTGCGCCCTTAAACAAGCTCCTGCAATGGACAGAGAAACAACATCATCCTGGTCTTACTTGTCTATTTATGAAAGGCAAAAAGGCCAAGGAAGAATTGACCAAATGTCAAAACTATCACAAGATTAACCCCAAGATGCGGATTAATAGTCATGCTAGTATAACGCATCCTGATGGTGTGATTTTGCGGATTTCAGGATTTAAAAAACTAGTGCAATCAGCACCTCATAAAGCTGCGGCCTCTAAAAGGGCACCTCATAAGACGGCACCTCATAAGACGGCACTTGGTAAGACGGTAAAGAAACAAAGGCGTAACCCATGATCGCACAACAAATCATTGCTATAAGTAATCAGAAAGGAGGGGTTGGTAAAACCACGACAACCGTCAATCTTTCAACAGCTTTAGCAGCAACAGGGCGCTCTGTACTGGTCATTGATGCTGACCCTCAAGGCAATGCCAGCACTGGCCTCGGCATTGATAAAGATCAACGCGAGGATGATCTCTATCAGCTTATCTCAGGCACGGTTACCCCAGAGCAAGCTATTATCAACACGAATATAAAAGGCGTCGATGTTATCCCGGCATCAGCTGATCTATCTGCGGTTGAATTGGAACTGGCTAGCAAAGCAGATCGTAATAATCGACTTAAAGCATTGATTAACAATATAAAAACTGATTATGACTATATTTTTATTGATTGCCCGCCATCACTTGGTCTTTTGACGGTTAATGCCTTATCTGCTGCGAATTCCGTTCTTATTCCATTGCAATGTGAATATTATGCACTTGAAGGGTTATCACAATTAATGGATACGGTTGAGATGGTCAGAGCAGGCATTAACCCACGTCTAACCATAAAAGGCCTCGCGTTGACGATGTATGATAGCCGCAATAATCTGTCATCCATGGTCGCAAAAGATGTGCGTGAGCATTTGGGGTCGCTCGTCTATGAGACGGTTATTCCGCGAAATGTCAGAATATCAGAAGCACCATCTTATGGCGTTCCCGTCTTATTATATGATATCAATTGCGCGGGATCCGAAGCTTATATCGCTCTGGCAGGTGAAGTTATTAAACAGGAAAAAAACAATGGAAAAATCCGATAGATCACGTCAAAACACCAAAAATACGGAGAAAAAAACACCAACTCTCCGCAAAACTAGCGAAAAAGGGCTTGGCCGTGGATTAAAGGCTTTGCTAGGTGATGTGCCAGCACTGACCGCATTAAGCGGTGAGCAGGCGGATAATGCCGCCCCTAACACTAACCAAAACCCTGAAAAGACCGAAAAGACTGAAAAGACAGGGATAAGTGCCAACACATCCACACAGATTAGCGATCAGATTGTCGCTATCGAAAAAATTGAACCTAATCCATGGCAGCCAAGACGCCATTTTGCACCAGATGAGTTAAACGAATTGGCGGATAGCATTACCAATCACGGCATTATTCAGCCGCTTTTGGTGCGTCCACATCCTGACAAATCAGATCATTATCAGCTAATCGCTGGTGAGCGTCGTTGGCGGGCGGCGCAATTAGCCCAGCGTCATGATGTTCCTGTTGTCATTAGAGACACCAATGAGCAACAAGCGGCTGAAATGGCTTTGATTGAAAATATTCAACGCCAAGACCTCAATATCATTGAGGAGGCAGAAGGCTATCAGCGCCTCATGGCTGAGTTTGATTATAAGCAAGAGGACTTGGCACAAGTTGTTGGTAAGTCGAGAAGCCATTTGTCAAATACCATGCGCCTTTTGACTTTACCTGATAAAATCAAGGCTATGCTGGCAGGGTCAGAGCTTTCTATGGGGCAAGTTAGGCCACTAATTGGCCATCAAGATGCCTTAGCGCTGGCCAATATGATCAAGACGCGCGGGTTAAATGCCAGACAGGCCGAACAGCTGGTTAAAAAGGGCATAACAAAACCCCAAACCTCACAGCAAGAGGATGCTGATCTGAAGGCAATGGAAAAACAGATTGCTGAGCAGTTGGGGATGACGGTTAAATTAGCTTTTGATCACAAAACCTTATCAGGGCGGGTTATGATTAGCTGCCGCTCACTTGATCAATTTGATGCGATTATCGGCAAGCTTACTGATAAAAAGCTATGATTAATGGCGCCTGAATAATATTAGGCGCGTTGGCGGCGCTGTGCCATTTGACAGACCGCCAGCAACGCCTGGGCTACGGCCGTATCTGAATGTATACCTGACCTGGATTGTTTTTCGGCTTGCCCTAGTCTATCCAACGCGGCCATGACCTTTTGGCTTGTCCATTGATTGAGCTGGGATGAAATAGCAGGCTTTTCATTGAAAAAAATAGGCGGCTTATACTGACTAACGGCATCGGCAGGATTGAGACCGTTATCCATCATACAGCTTAGCCTGAACAGCCGTTGAAAATAGGCGATACCAGCGCGAATAATGGCTTCCGGCGCAATACCTTCGGTCATCGCGCGATCAAATTGCTGTCCCATCGCTGAGATGTGTCCAGATGCGGCAGAGCTAATGACCTGACTGGCGGCGACCGATGCGCTATCGCCAAGCGCCTCTGTCACCATGGCAAGGGTAATATGCCCATTTTCACCTGCCATGATGGCCAATTTTTCAATCTCTGAGCGGCTAATCAGACGATCACCGCCGAGATGGGTAGTGATCCATGTCATAGCATCATTATCGGTTTTGATATGATGCTGAGAGAAGATATCACGCGCTAATTGCGCGATTTGCCGGTGTTGATCAGGATAGCAGCCTATTGTTGCGCCGGTTTTGGCGCTATCCAGCATTTTAACAAGCTTAGATTTGGTATTGATATCTGGTGCGCTAATCACAATTACCGCTTGCTCTGGCGGGTTCTCAATAACCGTTTTAACCGCCTCAGCGATTTGATCGTTTGCTTGTGTCACCCGAACCAGCCGCCTTTGCCCCATCGCAGGGATAGTGGCAGCGCTATCGTATAAAAACGCTTTATCCGATGCGATATCATCACCTGAAATGTCAGTAACGGCGAAAGGATCATTGATATCAGGAACAAGTGCTGCGCAAAGTGATTTGGCTCTTTCGCTGATAAGACCATTATCTTGGCCGTAAAATAAAGCCAATACCAAGCCCGGTGGCGGTGATCGAAGAAAAGTATCAATATCTCGTGGAGCTATTTTCATAACCAGTTACTTTGGCAGTCACTCACCAGTATTTTCCTTATTATTGAAATAGGCTAGAATTTTAAGATAGAGTTTATCAGCCAGCTGTGTGGCTAGCCTCTCGCTGGCAAATGTCGCGGCTTTATCCTGTCCATAAAGCGAGGATACAGCACCGAAAGTAGCACTTTGGTTAATCGTATCCGCCAATAAGATTTTGCCTTTGGTCTGATCATATAGATTATATTTTAATGTCATGGATACCGATGAATCTGATTTTGTTTTGGAAATGGAAGTTGTCAGATAATAGCGGATATCTTGCGCCTGATGACGGTTCAAATAGCGATATAATTGCTGACTAAAGATTTGATCACTGCGCGATGACGCCACTTTAAGAGAGATTTGGCCAAGTTCAGTGACTTCAGGAGAATGAAGGCGCTCAATCGATGTGCACCCAGCCAGGATAAGGGAAAAGGCGATGATCAGTGATGATAAATAAATCCGCATAACTTTATATTACCACATTTATGATACGGTTAGGCACTACAATAACCTTTTTTGGGGTTTGCCCAGCAAGATATTTCTGCACCGCGTCCATCGCTAAAGCCTTAGCCTCAACGATTTCTTTATCGCTATCTGGCTCAATCTCAAGCGTCGCGCGCAGTTTGCCATTGACCTGAATAGGCATAGAAATGAGATCAATGGCCAGCCATTTCTCATCAGCTACAAGCCATGGGCGGTTGGCTAACAACGTCTCATGCCCTAGCTGTTGCCACATTTCTTCAGCAGTATGCGGGGCAATTGGGGCGAGCAATTGGGTCAGGGTTTCGGCAGCAAATCGGCGCGCCCAGTTTTGTGATGCGCTATCCTCATCACAGGCATTGATCGCATTATTGAGCGTATGCAGCGCCGCTACTGCCCGATTAAAGCGAAAACGGTCGATATCCTCTGTGATGCCTTTGATGGTCTGATGCGTCAGGGTTATCAATGCTGCGGCTTTCGCGTCAATATCATCCGGGATGGACGCATGAGCTGGTGCGAAAGGCCGGCTTTCATCTTCGGCAAGGCTCAAGCGAAAACATTTTGCCAAAAAGCGGCTGGCGCCTTCGACGCCTGAATTTGTCCATTCCATATCACGTTCGGGTGGCGAATCCGACATCATGAATAATCTGGCAGTGTCAGCGCCATAGGTTGCGATGATATTATCTGGATCAATAACATTGCGCTTTGATTTGCTCATTTTCTCGATTCGGCCAGCTTTAACAGCGTCGCCACTTTCGCGCATCAGCCATTGCTCACCCTGCTTTTCCACCTGATCAGGGAACAGCCAATGGCCATCAGTATCCTGAAAAGTTTGATGACAAACCATGCCTTGTGTCATCATGCCATCAAAAGGTTCAGCCAGATCAAGATAACCGCAAGCCGCTAATGCGCGGGTGAAGAAACGCGAATACAGCAAATGCAAAACCGCATGTTCAACACCGCCAATATACTGATCAACAGGCAACCAGTATTGCATGGCTTCTTTAGAGAAGGCAATCGCCGGATCAGGGTCTGCAAAACGCAGAAAATACCATGAACTTTCAAAAAAAGTATCAAATGTGTCGGTTTCACGCATTGCCGCACCACCACATTCAAGACAAGCGGTATGCTTCCATGTCGGATGATGATCAAGCGGATTGCCTGGCTGATCAAAGCTGACATCATCGGGTAATGTCACTGGCAATTGATGTTCAGGAACATGCACAATACCGCAAGATGGGCAATGGATAATGGGAATAGGACAGCCCCAATAACGTTGCCGGCTAACCCCCCAATCGCGCAAACGCCATGAGATTTTGGCACTGCCCTTATTGAGCTCTTCCAATCTGGCAATAGCTGCCTCAATGGCGCTTGGGACATCTAATCCATTTAGAAAATCAGACTGAAAGATGGTGCCATCACCTGTATACGCCTCCTTGCCGATGCTAAACTCATCAGGATTAGTATCTTTTGGCAAGACGACAGGGATCACTGGTAAGTCATATTTGCGGGCAAAATCAAGGTCACGTTGATCATGTGCAGCACAGCCAAATAACGCCCCAGTGCCATAATCCATGAGCACAAAATTAGCGATATAAACAGGCAATTTCCATGACGTATCAAATGGATGAGTGACAAAACACCCAGTATCAAAGCCCTTTTTCTCTGCAGCCTCAATCGTTGCCTCAGATGTTCCCATACGGTTACATTCGTCAACAAAATCCTTCAGCTCAGCGTTATCCTCTGCCAAAGCCATAGCCATAGGATGNGTTGCCGAGATTGCCATGAAGCCCGCCCCATAAAGCGTGTCCGGGCGNGTCGTAAATACCTCAATATGATCAAATCCTTCTGGTGCCTCGGCATCCAAATCAAAGCGCACCATGGCGCCCGTTGACCTGCCAATCCAGTTATGCTGCATCAGCCGCACCCGATCAGGCCAGCGATCTAGTGTTTCTATGGCATCAAGCAGGTCCTGGGCAAATGCTGTGATTTTCAAAAACCATTGCGACAAAAGCCGTCTTTCGACAGGCGCACCAGAGCGCCAGCCACAGCCATTTACCACCTGTTCATTAGCCAGAACAGTGTTTTCAACAGGGTCCCAATTCACCCAGCTTTCTTTTTTATAGGCAAGACCCGCCTTGATAAAATCAAGGAACATTTTTTGCTCAAACCGGTAATAGCTCTCATCACAAGTCGCAAACTCACGCCGCCAGTCATAAGACAGCCCCATTTTCTTGAGCTGCTCCCGCATTGAAGCAATATTGGCATATGTCCATGTAGCGGGATGATCACCACGTTCAATCGCAGCATTTTCAGCAGGCAGACCAAAAGCATCCCACCCCATCGGGTGCAAAACATTAAATCCTTGCGCCCGTTTGAAGCGCGCAACAACATCACCAAGAGTGTAGTTTCGGACATGCCCCATATGAATACGCCCTGATGGGTAGGGGAACATTTCCAACACATAATATTTTGGTTTTGCGCGATCAATATCGGCATGGAAACAGCCAGCATTATGCCATCTGTCTTGCCATTTCCGTTCAATTTCAATGGCGTTATAGCGAGTCATGAACTATCCAAAATGTCTATTGGGTAAAGCTAAAGTACAAATTATTGTGCATTATCAACATTAGCAGACCTAATCTCACGCGCGCGGGTTAGGATAAGATCTTCCATTTTGCGGCCAAAACTACTATCTATGCCTGTATCTGTCCAAGCGCTGTTTTGATATTGCTGAACATAGACCTGAACACGGATAGCATCTGCCCGCAACTCTCTGTCCAAAATAAAGACAGCAATTTTTATCCGCTGATTGGCTTGTTCTGGATGCGGATACCATTCGGTTAAGATCGTTCCGCCAAAAGTGTCAATATCATCAATCGGGACCACCGATACCGTATCAAGCGCGGCACNCCATAAAAGCGCGTTTACTGGCATATTGCCAGAACCTGATGCTCTTGGGTTAAGGATATCATTCAGGCTTATGCCCGATTTATCCTTGCCGGTGATGAATGAGCCAGTATCGTTGCGATCTTTGGGTTCTTCATATGGGGTTGTTTGANTACCTCCACATGCAGANAGNNCTAGCATAAGCCCGAAGCCCATAACCATNCATCTGAGCGAAGATACGGGAGAAGATAANGCGCGATTAGAGATATGATTTGGCATGATTAAAACCNTTTATATGATCACCNGATCAATAAACCACAAAAATGATCCAAGATAAAGATTTTGATCATATTTTGATCACATGGAGAATAATTTCCATGAAAAAAGGCCACCCATATAGAGTGGCCTTTCGTTCTGTATAACAGAAATGATTAGAATGTCATCGACAGGGAACTTTTGATAGNTGTACCATCGTTGTTTAGTGATGTAGAACCACCATCAGTTGCTTCAAATGACGTCATACCAACGGCGAAATTAAGGCCGGATGCAATTGTGTAGCTGAAGCCAACACCTGATGCTTCAAACTCATCACCATTGGTAACATCGTTATCAGATGTCACATAGTTTGCTGATAAATAGAGATCATCAGACACAGCGTAACCGAGACCGTACATAGTTGTTCTTGAATCAACAGTTGTACCAGTTTTGGTTGAACCTGTTTCAACACCAAAATCCATTGCACCAGANGCAAGAACTAGACCATACCCTGTGAGCTCGGTGGTGTCTGTTGACTCACCTGAATCGGCCATCCTAGCTGTAGCAGTCACAGATACACCTGANANTTCAGTTGCGTATGATACACCGACTGATGTATCTGCATTATCTGTTCCTTCGTCACCATATGAGTACCCAAATTTAAAACCATTGAAGTTCGGTGAGAAATATGCAATTTTATTGTNATCACCATCACGGCCATACTNTGGGAATTGGCGAGCACCANNTAGTGCAGTACCAGNAGAGTTCACTGCGTGTGAACCAACGTCATTAGAACCCATGTTGTTATTATGATATGCTGGGAAAGTGANAAAGCTATAACTTGCATCATCGTTTTGACCCAATACAACCTTACCGAAATCACCAGAGATATACATTGATGATTCATCATTANCTNNANTAGNAGCAGTANCTTCNATTTCAGTTTCGGCACCAAAAGTCAAACCAGTGTCGGTTGTGCTGCTGAAACTAATATGGATCTCATGATCATTAAACATGTCATCGAGATCAGAAGTTCGGTCATCAGAAACTGANGCATAACCAAAATCATAATAACCATTAATGGAAACATCGGCGTGTGCAACGCCTGTTACAGCCACAAGAGCTGTAGTAGCAAGAAGAACTTTACGCATAATCTACTCCTATATATTTACGTAAACTACGAAANTATTTTCGTATAATTACTTGTATGACCTTTATGACTATATTAGAAGAAGTGAATATACATATGTATAAAAGAAAAAACTAAACTGTTGCATTATTACAACACTATGGATATGTGATGAAAGATATTGATTTTAACATTCTAAAATTCAGAGAATTTTATAAGAAAAAAAACTTTGATGAAGCCAGCAAGCTTCTTATCAAGCTCAAAAAAGAATATCCGCTGCATCCTCAGTTTATTAAATTAAAATCACAAATTTCCTCATTTGAGCCGTCTGAAAAAACAAAAAATAAACTCAGAGATGAGTTCAGCAAAGACAGATTTATTAGCGTTGTTAATGCTACTGGCACGTTACTCAATCAAACCCCATACTCGCTTTGGCTGCTTCATGTCATCGGGCTCGCATTCACTAAATTAAATAAGTATGATGAAGCCTATGCAGCATTCGACAGGCTACTGTTTTTAAACGCCACCCATGAAGGCGGACTGACAGGTTTGGCAAATCTATTTTACCAGACTAATCAAATGAAGAAGGCGGTAGAGTTTTTTAGAAAATCAATTAAGCATAATGGCGAGAAAACCGAAATCTTATGTGATTTAGCACTGGCCGAAGATGGCTCTCAAATGCCACAAGACGCCTTAAACACAATTAATAGAGCGCTCAAACTAGACTCTGACAACATGACGGCAAAAAGAATAAAAGCGTTAATCTTCAGAAATTTAGGCAGGCTAACAGAATCCCAAACCCTGCTTAAAGAATTGATACAGAAAGATAGCAACGGCTATGATGCCATTTATACTTTGGCAACGGTTTATAGAGATACTGGAAACTATGCTGACGCAGAAAAACTACTTAGAAAATGTGTATTCGCAGATACGGATAATTTGGTTAAAACCAANTCGATTTATACTTTATCAAATTTTAAATCCTTAAAATTAGATGATGANATTATCAACGAAGCCCATTCNNTGCTTAATGATAATAAGGTAGATGAGAAGGAAAAATCTGACATTTATTTTNCNCTCTATGCCTTTNTTAACAAAGTCAAAAAATATGATGANGCGTTTCAATNTCTCAAANNCGGCAATGATTTAAGAGATAAACTCTCTGNCTNTTCCATGANAAANGTCATTCAAAACGGCGAAAACATAAAAAAGTATTTCATTGATAACTCCAAACAGATCAATGCCTATAAAGCCCCTGATAGTTTAAAACATCGTCCTACCCCTATTTTCATTCTTGGCATGCCTAGATCAGGNACAACGCTAGTTGAAAGTATTTTCTCACAAAATAGTAACGTCAGAAGCTTAGGCGAATTAACATTTTTGGATACTATCACCATCCAAAAATCGAGCATTAGAGATGTCAGTGAATTTTTTGATACAGTTTCACATCTCTATTTTGAAATGGTTGATAATTATCACAATGTTCAATCCACATTTTTTGTCGATAAAATGCCAAGTAATTTCAGGTTACTTGGTGTCATTGCCAAAGCGTTTCCAGATTGTCACATCATCCATATGGATAGATCGCCGCAAGCCGTGTGCTGGTCGCAATATAAAACCAGCTTTGGCTCGTCCGGCCANGATTATAGTTANGANCNANATAAAATTTTACAATATTACAANATGTACTGTAATTTGATGCGGTTTTGGACGGACTTATATGGCGACCGGATTATCAACATTAATTACGAAAACATGGTCGATAATCCAAAAGAAATCCTGTCACCTGTCTGCGAAAGATTGGGGATAGCATGGAAAGANGAATATCTCGATTATCACAAAAAAGGTAAGCTTATTAAAACCGCATCGAAAGAACAGGCGAATAAACCTATCTATAAAGGCAGTTCTGAGGAGTGGTTGAATTATGAAACCTATCTCGACACATTCAAAGACTTAAAACGGTATTATGAAACCTAAATCATNAGGAAACAATTTTCATATTTTGAAGCTTTTCTATCAGATCTTCCGCCATAGGGGCGCTCATATTCATGTTTTCCTGAAGCTCTGCCAGCGTCACAAAATCTTTAGCCAATATGAAGTTAGTGGGCTTTACAAACTCATCAGGGATCCTGACAACATTTTTCCCATCAGTAATATGGGGCANATTATTAATGTCAGTAACTTTAACCGTTTTAGATACCTTGTAGGATTTCGGCTGATGTACAATGGATGTAATATCTGCCCGATGATGGTCAGCTGTCCACCGGCTAGCCCAATCAATGATCGTATCAACAAACTGATCATCATTTGCCATTTGATCAAAATATTTAGACAAATTGCTGAACACATCTTTGACGTCTTTTTTATGATCAAGGCGTCCCAGATCAGACCGCGTATAACCATAAGTCATCAGTTTAGCCCAAGCCGCGCTTAACAGATCAATCGGCTTAATTTTTGTCAGCCCAAAGGCAATATGAATGGCGCCATTGGTAGCAGCAAGCGCATCATGATAATGGCCTCTTGGCAGGTAAAGAAAATCACCAGGGTTAAGTGTCACCAATTGTTCAAGCTCACCAGCGCGGCGCTTATTTTCTTCTTTTGATAATTTGAACTCAGGCGAATTAATGGGATGCTCTTCTTTTTTCTTATAAACATTCCAGTCTTTTGAGCCTTGGCAATGCAGAGCAAACACATCATGAGTATCAAAATGAGGGCCAAAAGCCTTGTTATTACCCATTGAAAAATAGAGATTGGCTTGTAACTGGGCACCTGTTTTTTCTTCTAAAAAAGTAGCAACAGATTTTATCTTTGGATCGAGATAAGTGACGTCATTCAAAACAACAGAACATCCTGAACTAATAAAGTTTAATAGTTTTTGGGTATTTAATGTTGCAAAACTGCCCGACGGATGNGGATCAAAATATTCATGCGAAGGCACTTCATTGGTTTGGTCCATCAAAAAGATTTTATCAGGCGTCCAGACAGACCACATATCTAACATTTTAGACATATCGTCATAGTTGATCATCTCATCGGTGTTTGGGACAGCTTGNTTNTGGTGTAACCAGGTTTCACCCAGAACGGATGTAAAAAAATGATCAGGAAAGTTAATTTGCATACTACTATCTCACAACTGTATTTATATANNTTAACAAAATAAACTTANTCTATCAATAAAAGGTGTAGTTTAGNTATTATAAAGCTGTATCTTATACCGTATTGATCAGAACAGAATTGATAAAAGGGCCTTGTCATGTCNGAGCCGTCCGTATCAGACGCCTTATCCATTGTTAAAGATGGTCTCACCAAGGCTGAAAAATCTGCTGGCCGCGCGGATGCGGTGACGCTTGTAGCGGTATCAAAACAGCAGCCTGATGAGCGGATAGATGCGGCGCTGGCGGCTGGCCACCGAGTCTTTGGCGAAAATCGGGTGCAAGAAGCAATTAGCCGATGGGCGCATCGCCGTGCCACCACTCCTGATCTGAGATTGCATTTAATTGGCCCGTTGCAGACGAATAAGGCGGCTGATGCGGTGGCATTATTTGATGTTATCGAAGTCGTTGATAGAGATAAGCTAGCCGCCGCGCTCGCCAAAGAAATGAAAAAACAGAACCGCTATCTGCCGTGCCTGGTGCAAGTCAATACTGGCGAAGAAGACCAAAAATCCGGGATAAGCCCCCAAGATACGGCGGCTTTTGTCCGTCATTGTCAGTCGCATCACGGGTTAAATATCACAGGTCTCATGTGTATCCCGCCTGCCGATGAAGAACCTGCCATGCATTTTGCGCTGCTGGCTAAACTAGCCAAAACATGCGGGTTATCAGTATTATCAATGGGAATGAGCGGCGATTATCTGGAGGCGATTGCCTTTGGCGCGACATCGGTNCGTGTTGGCTCAGCCATATTTGGTGCCAGATTGCCCNNACNATAATTCTTATNGGNCNATAATTCTTANGCGNCAATAATTGCCCCTGTTTCCCCGACAGATTAGTCAAACATATGACCAGTTCGCCGCGCCTTTGTCGCTAGATAATCAGCATTATGCGGATTATTAGGGGTAATGATCGGCAGACGCGAGCCAACGGTGATGCCGCAGGCCTCGATCTGGTTAATTTTATCCGGATTATTGGTCATGAGCTGAATATTTGATAAGCCCATTTGCCGCAACATTTCCGCCGCTGGCAAGAAAAACCGATGATCGGTGTCAAAGCCAAGCTGATGATTAGCATCAACCGTATCAACACCCTGATCTTGCAAGGCATAGGCCTTGAGTTTATTAACAAGGCCAATATCACGACCTTCCTGAGCTAAATAGATCAGCACGCCGCCGCCCATATCAGCCATTTGGCGGATAGATAGCCGCAGCTGATCACCGCAATCACATTTCAGGCTGCCGAGAATATCGCCAGTAATACATTGGGAATGAATACGCACAGGCGGCGCCGCCAGCCTGTCACCATTACTGATAATAATGGCAAAATGCTCAGTGCCGCCATCGCCAGGGCGAAAGATTGCAATTTGGGCATCTTCGGCATCAGCTAAGGGTAATCGGGCACGGGCGACCTCTTTCAGAAGGCTGGCTGAGATGGTCTCAAAGCGGCGAATATCATTGTCTTGAACAATCAAAATGCCGTGTTCTTCTGCCCATAGCCGTAATGAGGCATGATCCGTGTGCGGCAGGCGCGTTGATATCGCCGCCGGCAAGAGCCGGGCTATCCGCATCAATATCAAAATACTGTCGGCAACGCTAAGCGGTTTCTCACCCAGAATAGACAGGTCTTCAATATCGACTTTTAGTGGAATATCACCAATCAGACCGCGGATAATATCATTATTTTGCTCATCAGAGAGGGCAATAGAACACGCCGCCGCATCCTCACGAGGGGTCAGCCCGATCGCCAGGGCACGATTAGTGCTTATCAGCAAATAAGGCGCAGATCGACTTAGTTGCGCCATGTTGGCAATGGTATTATTGTCAATTTGCTCTGCCGCGCGGACTAAATACGCATCATTTTCTTTATCTCGAACAAGCACAGCCCCACCTCGGCGCAAGTCAGATATAGCGCGCTGTACTGCCTGATGTTTGGCCGAAATGACCATAAAATATGTCCTGTATCTGTTTTCAATTTATAAATATTAGTGATTTTGTCTGGTCAATTCTTTATCATTAAATTATGAAGGAATGAAAGAGTTGTCCATAAGACTTTTATATAGGTACGAATTGTCGTGATTAAAGTTCTAGCTGTTGATGATGATCCATATCTTCTTGAAACAATCCTTCTTCAAATTGAACAAGAAGGTGGCTATGACATTGATGGAGCGACATCGCTGACCGAGGCAAAAACCAAACTCCCTCAAATGGATCCTGATCTGGTTATTCTGGATGTTACGCTTGGTGACGGGGATGGGCGTGACCTTTGTCGCTGGATGCGTGACATGGGATACACGATCCCTGTGCTTATGTTGACAGCGCAATCAAGCGAAATGGATACGATTGACGGGCTGGAAGCGGGTGCTAATGATTACATCGCCAAGCCTGTTCGCATTGGTGAGCTGATCGCGCGGATGAAAACCCATCTCATTCAACATCAAGCTCGTGAGGATGCCAGAATCACCATTGGCGCGTTCCAATTTTCTAGTTGCCGCAAGACATTGGTGCATATCGAAAATAGTGATGTCATTAACCTGACCGAAAAAGAAGCGGCCATTATTAAGCATCTGCATCAGAATCAGGATCGGGTGATCAATAAAAAAGCCTTACTTGAAGAAGTATGGGGCTATGGCGATGGGGTGACGACACATACGCTGGAAACGCATATCTATCGGCTTCGCCAAAAAATCCGTTATGTCGATGAGACGCCTTTTTTGCTGACATACGAAGGCGGCTATCAACTGGCGTAAGGTTGTTTAAGCACCCGTATTATCAGTGATTTTCAGGAATTATTAAAAAGATTGGCTGGGGCGGTAGGATTCGAACCTACGATACACGGTACCAAAAACCGATGCCTTACCGCTTGGCCACGCCCCAAAAAAGTCAACGCCAAATATTGACGCAACATAGCGATAACATCGCCCGATATCAAGATTGTTTTTTATGAAAACGGTCAGGCATATTCAAAAAGGCTGATTTACCGCTGATCTCATCTGATTAGACCACCAGCCCAGCACCAAAACTGATCATCTGGCATATAAGCGGTCAGGTTTGAACGCGCNTGCTCGGCTCGGNTAANGGTCGGAAAAATGGCAAAACATGTTGCGCCTGAGCCACTCATGGCGGCACCATATCCATGATTTTCCGCACTGCANTCACCTAGAGCCGAAAGCGTCGTTTCAATCTCCGGGGCAAGTGATATCGCAGCAGAAGTCANATCATTACCGCGCNCGATCTGGGCTGAGAAGTTGATCTCGGTNANGGGCNGNTGNTGTTCTGGNGCTGGCGTAAANCCCTGANCACGCAAGGCTTGAAACACCGCNGCTGTTGATACNGAAACGCCTGGATTGACGAGCAGAATACCAAGCGACTTAGCCTCCGCATCGGATAGCGGCGTCAATACTTCACCAATGCCTTGCATACGGAGCATAGTTGTCTGCCTGCTCATCATCAGGGCCGGCACATCGGCACCAATGCTAAGTGCCATATCCATCATTTGGTTGTCGTCTTTCCAGCCCGANAGCTGCGCCATGCCATGCAAGACCGCCGCCGCATCAGATGAGCCGCCACCCAAGCCTGCGGCAATAGGAATGTTTTTCTCAAGCGCAATCTGAAGCGGCTGATGCCATCCACTTCGCGCCCGAAACATATCACGCGCCACATGCAAACTGGTATCCATATGANCAANNTCGGCCGCTATCGCACCNGTTATNGTGACGCTGTCTTGGTCAGCCAGAGTTATNGTGAGGTGGTCAGCAAGGCTGGCAAAGATAGCCACAGAATCAAGATGATGGTAGCCATCAGCGCGGCGGCCAGTAATATTGAGATTAAGGTTAATTTTTGCAGGAGCGAGCAAAGCCACCTGATTATTCATCATCAAGCACTTTCGATATCTTGGCTTCAATTTNGGCCTTTAGCGNCTCATCGGGTGCGAATACCAATGANCGCCGCCATTCATGTATGGCTTCTGCTGAACGNCCTAATGCTAAATAGACATCGCCTAAATGATCGGTAATAACAGGATCATCAGGAATGAGAGTNGCTGCCCTTTCCAGATAAAACAGGGAATTTTGATAATCTCCCATTTTGAAATAGACCCAGCCAAGCGAATCCACAAAGGCGCCATTATCAGGCTGTTTATCAACGGCGCTCTGAATAAATGATTTGGCCTCATCCAACTGCCGATTTTGTTCAATTAGCCAATAGCCAAAATAATTGAGGCTATAAGCATTAAATGGNGAAAGCGCGATCGACCGCCGAAATGTCTCCTCTGCTATCTGCGTTTTACCTTGGTCAGCTTGGGCAATCGCCAGGTAATAGAGGATACGGCCATTATTAAGCCCTAAGGTAAACGCTTTGGTAAATGCAATCTCAGCCTCGCTATGGCGATCACTGCGCTGTGCGGTTAAGCCCTGTTCTGCCCATAGCAATGGATTTTCGGGATAGTCATCAAGCAAATCATTGATAATCTGCCTGCCAAGGGCTTTATCCGTGCCGCCAGAGCGGATAGCCGATACCATGCTCATCCGGGCTTCTATAAACCAAATACTATCAGGCGGAATAAGCGANAATATTGCNACACCATCATCAATCAGACCAGCGTCAATATAGGATTCTGCAATCAAATATTTTGCATAGGCACTATCTTGGTCAAGATAGGCCGCCAGATAAAGACGCGCCAGTGAAATGGCCTGATAGCTGTTTTGAATAGGGTCAATCTGACTAGTAACAATGCCTGTTGCCATAGCATTTATGGCATTTGGTGCGGTCAGTAATGATGAGGTTCCAGCATCAATCTGAGCCAGCATCTGAGCGCGAGGAAAGTTCCACCCTAATCGGTTTATCCATAGTCTGGCATCATCGGCATTATCATTGCGAAGCAATACCCCTGCCATATCCAGGATGATATTCTGATTTAAATTATCGCGTTCCAGAACATCAAGCGCATTAGCTANAGCCAGCTCCGTATTGCCAATATATTCTGCTAATAAGGCTTGCTGGCTTAATCGGGTTTGTGAGCTGCTGCCATCATTAAATTGATCAATAGCATCAAGCATCACTAAACCAGCATCGCCTTGNCCTTGGGCGGCTAATGCCCATGCCGCCATGATTGTTCCGATTTCATGCGAGCGGCCATCAGCAGCCATATGCTTGGCTAAAACATATAGGGCTTCCCAATCTTCTTCAATTGCGACTAAGGCGGCGGCTGGCTCACCTGATAGGATGATCTGGTCATCGCTACGCTCAATGCGTGCCGCTAAGTCGCTTGCGGTCTCAATATTGCCGCTATAATACTGTGTCTGAAAGGCGAGGTTTAAGAGATAGCGATCATCCTGATTGCGCGANAGGGCTTGCGTAAAGGCATCGGCGGCTTTCGACAGGTCGCCGTTTTTCAGGGCAAAATGACCAACCATAAACGCGGCTAATTCGGAGTCATGATGATCCGTCACAGAGTAAGGAGTATCAGTCTCATCCATTTCATCCAGAAGGTTTTGTGTAGGCTGGTTGGTACAGCTAGCCATAGTTAACATGATAACAGACATGATAACGGGCATAATAAANGGCATGATGCCACGAATGATGAAGGGCATAATACNGTTAGCCGTCATGACATGACGAATACCAATCATCATAACCACCCCATTTCAGCCATTTCATGTGATCAATCATTAAATTGTCCATGATCGTATTATGGCGAAATTTATGGATTATGCCAAACTATAACCGCNTCACATCACATATTTGGATAAGCAGGGCCGCCGCCGCCCTCAGGTGTTACCCATGTAATATTCTGCGTCGGGTCTTTAATATCGCAAGTTTTACAATGCACGCAGTTTTGTGAATTGATTTGCAGGCGTGGATTAGTTCCATCATCGTCGCGGATAATNTCATACACTCCAGCCGGGCAATAGCGCTGTTCAGGGGCATCATAAAGCGCCAGATTATGTTCAACAGGGACAGACGTATCTTTAAGCTGAAGATGAACAGGCTGACCATCTGTATGGTTTGTGCCAGATAAATAAACAGATGAGTTGCGATCAAAACTGACCACACCATCGGGNTTAGGATATTCAATTTTGGGCATATCGGCGGCTGGCTTGAGCTGATCATGATCACTGTGATGCTTGAATGTCCAAGGCGCCCGGCCGCGCAAAATATAGGTGTCAAGGCCAGCATAAGCCATNCCTAGCCATAATCCGCGATTGAACCCTGGCCGAATATTCCGCACCTTATGCAATTCTTTCCAGAGCCATGAGGCTTCAATCTTTTCGGCATAGCTAACAGGTTCAAGACCAGAAGCATTTTCNGCAGCATCAGCGCTGGCAATAACATCAAAGACAGCATCGGCGGCGAGCATGCCCGATTTCATAGANGTATGCGTACCCTTGATCTTTGGCACATTGAGGAAACCAGCAGTACAGCCAACGAGACAGCCGCCAGGGAAAGTCAATTTTGGAATTGACTGGAAGCCGCCTTCATTAAGCGCTCGTGCGCCATAAGATACACGGCGGCCGCCTTCAAANACGTCTCTAACCTTGGGATGGGTTTTGAAACGCTGAAACTCATCAAACGGGGATAAATGCGGGTTTTTATAATCTAATCCAATGACATAGCCAACCGCTACCTGATTTCCATTGAGNTGNTAAAGGAAAGATCCGCCATATACATCGCTTGAGACTGGCCAGCCTACCGAATGCCAGACTTTTCCAGGCTCAGATTTGGCTGGATCAATATCCCANAACTCCTTAATGCCAATAGCATAGGTTTGGGGGTCTTTGCCCTCACGCAAGTCGTAGCGATCAAATAAGGTTTTTGTCAGATGTCCACGACAGCCTTCAGCAAAAATGGTCTGCTTACCAAGTAATTCCATGCCCGGCTCAAAGGCATCCGTAGGCTCACCATTTTGATCACGTCCCATATCACCAGTGGCAATCCCGCGAACACGGCCATCATCGTCATAAAGCACTTCAGCCGCAGGAAAGCCNGGATAAATTTCAACGCCCATAGCTTCGGCTTGTTCACCAAGCCAGCGGCAGAAATTGCCAAGGCTGATAATATAATTGTCATGATTATTCATCTGTGGCGGGGTCGGCAGGCGGAATGATCCAGTTTTTGTCAGATACATGAAGCGGTCATGTTTGACAGGCGTATCCAACGGCGCGCCTTTATCTGCCCAGTCAGGGATAAGTTCATTAAGCGCGCGCGGCTCAAGCACAGCACCTGATAAGATATGGGCGCCAATCTCAGCGCCTTTTTCAATCAGGCAGACTTCAATCTCACGACCTTCTTCTTGAGCGCGTTGTTTCAGCCGGATTGCCGCTGATAGACCAGATGGCCCACCACCAACAATCACTACATCAAATTCCATTGATTCGCGTTCCATCAGACCCCTACCCCTCAACCTGTCGATTTAGCGGTTTTGCTAAACCATTTTTGATTTAACTATAATGCAATTGTGATATTGTTTTATAAGAATTACTCCATACTATTTATAATGGATATAAAAGGAAAATAAATAATATGGTGTCGTCAGAAAATAATTCATTTCCGTCATCTCAGCCAGCATCTGACAATAATATGCGCTCAGCTAAGCCAATCGATGATGCGCTGCAAATGTTAGACGCCTTGCGCTGGCAAGTTGAGATGGGTGCGGATGAAGCAATCATGGACACGCCTGACCTGAGCGCCGCTCAGAGCATCACGGATAATGATGCGGATCAAGCGGCTAACGCGCGGGCAGATACCCCAACGGGTACTAATCTTCCAAACCAAGGGATCACAGATAGATCAGCTAAAGGCGGCTCTGAAGCCACTAAAATTGAGGCTTTGGACGTCTCAAGATGCCAAACACTGGAAGAATTGCGGCAGGCGGCAGCAGCTTATGATGGCTCTGATCTCAAGCGCCCCGCCACCCAAATTGTCTTTGCAGATGGTGATCCCGCCTCTAATATCATGTTTATCGGCGAAGCACCGGGGGCAGATGAAGATAGGCAAGGCAAACCATTTGTCGGGGTTAGTGGCCAGTTGCTAAACCGGATGCTGCTATCTATCGGTCTGCCTCGTGAGCAGATTTATATCACCAACACGATTTTATGGCGGCCACCGGGCAATCGGACACCAACGGCACAAGAAACCGCCCAATTCATGCCTGTTTTAAGGCGTCATATACAATTAGTTGCACCTAAAATCCTTGTCTGCCTTGGTGGGGCGGCGGCAAAAGCGGTATTGGCAACTAATATGGGGATTTTAAAACTTCGTGGGCAATGGTATGATTTTGATGCAGGTGAAGGGCTTGTTTTGCCTGTCATGCCGACATTGCATCCGGCTTATCTGCTCCGCTCACCCCAACAAAAGGCACTGGCATGGAAGGATTTTCGGCAGATTGCAAAAAAGATAGAAGAAATTCAGTCCTGATTTATGCTAAACTATATCTCATGAATATTGCTGACCAACTCAAACATATGCTGATTAGCCTGATTTCACGGCTAGTCCTGGCTCTTTTGGCGCTAGTCATGCTACCGATTGTGGCCTCAGCAGACATTAATCTGCCGCAACCACTTTCTGCCGCTGATATTGATCGCTATCAGCAAATTTTTGCCCTCCAGCAAGATAAAAAATGGAAACAAGCCGATAAAATTATCAAAACCCTTGATAATGATGTGCTGATGGGGCGCGTCTTATCACAGCGCTATCTGCATCCAACAGGCTGGCGATCAACCTATATCGAATTGCGTGATTGGCTGGCTAAATATAACGACCACCCCTCGGCAACGCGGATTTATCGGCTTGCCAAAAAGCGCCAGCCTGCCAATTACAAAAATCCAAAAGAGCCGAAAAAAGGCTATCTTAATGGCTATGGACGTGCCCATTCTGACGGCTCATATGTTGCTATCCCGATGAGCTTTGAGAACAGGTCGTCGCCATCCAAGACACGCGCTATCGCCCGTGATATTCGGCGTAAAATTCGGTCAGGCTATCCTACGGGTGCGGTTAAGATTCTGGCTAATAAAAATAAACTTCGCTATCTCACCAAATTAGAAGAAGCTGTTTTGCGGGTCGATATTGCCCATGGATATTTCATTTATGGCAAAGATAATGAGGCGATAAAGCAAGCCAAAAAAGCCCTAAAGCTTGCCTCTGGTGTTCAGGTGCCGCGCGCCTATTGGATTGCTGGCATTGCCTCATGGCGGAGCGGTAATATTGAGCAAGCCTCAGCCTATATGCATATCCTTGCTGATCTTGATGATGTTGCTGATCATGCGCTGGCGAGTGCAGGCGCATATTGGGCAAGCCGCGCCGATTTACGGGCTGGCCATGCCAATCAATCCATCACTTATCTGAACCGGGCGGCGCGTTATCAAGATACGTTTTATGGCATGTTAGCCGCTGAAGCATTGGGACAAGATATCAGGCTTGATTTCTCTCTGCCTGAAGTTGATCAAAATTATATTAACTGGCTTAACAGTATCCCCGGAGGCCAGCGCGCATTTGCGTTGCTGCAGGTTGGCGAAACCTATCATGCCAGCCGTGAGCTTCGGTATCTCTGGGATGAACATAATGAGCAAGATAAGGCCAAGCTTATGGCGTTGGCGGCAGACACGCATATGGCAGGGCTGGCCTTTCGCACCGCAGGTATTTTGCGCGACGATACCAACAAGAATTGGTATGGCGGGCTTTTTCCTGTTCCCGACTTTGATACAAAATTACCGATCAGGGTCAGCCAACCATTATTATTAGCTATTATGCGGCAAGAATCAGGATTTAATCCGCGCGCTAAATCATGGGCTAAAGCCAGTGGATTAATGCAATTAATGCCTGCTACGGCGGCCTATATCGCGCGTGATGGCGGCTATCGACATGCGAAGCGGCATGAGCTACTGATCCCTGATATTAATATCCGTTTGGGTGAAGATTACATCCTTTATCTGCTTGAATCGCCTGTTGTTGACAGTGATTTAATCCGCTTGCTGGCGGCTTATAATGCTGGACCTGGCAATTTGAAAAAATGGTCGGGTAAAGTCAATCATGGTGGTGATGAGCTGATGCTATTGGAATCACTACCCGCTCGTGAAACTCGCTTTTATGTGAAAAATGTCATGACAAATCTATGGATTTACAGCAAGCTAACAGGCAGAGAGTCAAGCATGGTGGCGGCATTGGCAGCAGGTGACGGTGCGGTTATTCAAAGCCTTGCCCAAAAAGATTGCGACATCACCAAATTATCCGATATTTGTCCTGAATAAAGACGTAAAGAAGTGATGATGTAAAGATGGCGATTGATCCCGCAATACCTTTTCAACCTATTGCTATCGCGGTTTTAACCGTATCCGATACGCGGACGCCTGACACTGACAAATCTGGTGATGTCTTGGCAGAGCGGATCACCCAAGCTGGTCATCATCTGATTGATCGGGCTATCGTCAGCGATGATATCGACCATATAGCGGATCAAATCAAACGCTGGTCATCTGGTGATCAGGTTGATGCCATCATCACCACAGGCGGCACTGGCTTGACCGGGCGTGATGTCACGCCTGAGGCGTTAACCTCAATCATGGATAAACCCATTGAAGGCTTTGGTGAGGCGTTTCGCTGGATGAGTTATCAGAAAATAGGCACGTCCGCTATGCAAAGCCGGGCTATGGCAGGAGTTGTTAATGGTGTTTATGTCTTTGCTTTGCCGGGGTCACCTTCGGCATGTCGTGATGGCTGGGATGAATTGCTATCGCTGCAGCTGGATATCAGACATAAGCCCTGTAATTTTGTTGAGATTATGCCGCGTCTGATGGAACAGGGTATTGGTGGCCGCAACGGATGACCGCTGTCAGCCAATTTCCCGACTTCAGCTATGAGAGACAAAGACTTGCCGCTTATCCCGCCGCCACTCTGATTGGCATTGATGAGGCGGGGCGCGGCCCTTGGGCTGGGCCTGTTGTTGCTGGCGCGGCATGGATATCCCCTGATATGGTGAGCCATTTACCGGCGGGACTAACCGATAGTAAAAAACTTTGCGCAAGCCGCCGCCAGACAATTTATGCGGCATTGCTTGAGCTTGCCAAAGACCGATCAAAACTGCGATTGGCAACTGCCGCCATAGACGCGCGCGTGATTGATCAAACAGGTATCTTGCCAGCAACATTTCGGGCAATGCAAACCGCCTCTAATAAATTGTTTGACCAGGATGATGGCGTGTGGGGTCATGATGGTGTAATTATGCTGGTCGATGGCTCTATCCAACCTAATCTGTCATCGCCCGCGCAGAGAACAGAGGTTGAGGCGATTATCAAAGGTGATCTCAAGCTATTATCGATCGCTGCTGCGTCTATTATGGCAAAGGTGGAGCGTGATCAGATCATGATTGAGCTGGCTAAGGCCTATCCGCAATATGGCTGGCAGAACAACAAAGGCTATGGCACAGCCGAACATCAAGCGGCATTGGCAGAGCATGGCTGTACGGCATATCACCGGATGTCTTTTCGGCCATTAGCACCCTATCGCAATAGTGGTGAGGCTTGATCTAGCGAGTGCATTAAAATATCGTAATATTGAATATTATTTTATAATTAAACATTTGACAGCTAAAACCGTATAATTATATATAACATTTTTCTAAGATTAATTATTGCGACATTTTATGCTACCATATACACAACAACATGACTCTCTTTGGACACGCGATACCTTGCTTGATACATGCCAATTGCCGCATGACGCGGCTGGTATTAAAAAGCTGGAGCGGCTAACCGCAGATGCCCATTATTTTCCGCCAGTCATTGATGCAGCAGACGTCAAAGACAGTTTAGGAAAAGGCGTCCAAAATAATTTGCTTGAATATGAGATTAGTAAAATCAAGTCACGCCGGGGGAAATATCTGATTGTTCAGCAATGGCAACATGATCAGCATCCAGCCATGATCTGTGCCCATGATGGCAGAGGCGCCCGGGTTTGGAGCTTTGCAGGCGCTGACCAGACAGAGCAAAATCACCTCCAGCATTTTGTTGATCAGCTAGCGCAAGAGACTTCACAGCCACTGCTATTATTCCTGCATGCGGAATTGGCGCGGTTGCGCCAGCAAATCACAACCCCTAAATCGACTCAGATCGCGGAAATGAGCTTTCATGAGCGTTATGATATCACCTTTGAGCAAGCCTTTGTGCCAGCCGCCCCATCTTCTCCCTTATCACATCTTGATCGACTAGAAGCCGAAAGCATTGAGATCATTCGTGAAGTTGTGGCGGAAACCGCCAATCCGGTGATGCTATATTCCATTGGTAAGGATAGTGCCGTTATGCTGCATTTGGCGCGCAAGGCATTTTGGCCAGCGCCGCCGCCATTTCCGCTTTTGCATGTTGATACAGGCTGGAAGTTTGAGGCGATGTACGCCTTTCGTGATCAGGTCGCTGATGCAACGGGGATGACGCTACATATCCATAAAAATCCTGATGGCGTCAAACAAGGGATTAATCCGATTGATCATGGCTCGGCGCTCCATACCGATATCATGAAAACGCAAGGGCTCAAGCAAGCGCTTAATCACTATCAATTTGATGCGGCCTTTGGTGGCGCTCGCCGTGATGAGGAAAAAAGCCGTGCCAAGGAACGCATTTTTTCCTTCCGCACAGCAAATCACCAGTGGGACCCGAAATATCAACGCCCAGAGCTGTGGAATATTTACAATGCGCGGGTTAATAAAGGCGAGTCTATTCGCGTCTTTCCCTTATCGAATTGGACAGAATTAGATATCTGGACATATATTTATCGTGAACAGATCCCTATTGTGCCCCTATATTTTAGCGCTCCCCGCCCTGTTGTTGAACGTGATGGGACATTGATTATGGTGGATGATGATCGGCTAGTGCTTAACCCATCTGAAAAAGTGGAAATGAAAACGGTGCGGTTTCGGACTTTAG
>NZIT01000059.1 GCA_002691725.1 SAR116 cluster bacterium
AGGTTAACACCTAAACGGCGGTCAATCTTGTACTTGGCGTGATGCCTTTTATGTTCGGACAAAGAAGCCATATCATATACTCCATATTTTAATTTTTGTCCCGGTAGGGTTTATAAGCTTTTGGCTTATGAACCGGGGCAACTCACCCATGTGAATTGTCCACGTTCCCAGGAAGTGATGTGTTGGTTTAGAAAATAATGCAAGCTATGTCAAGTCTGATCACGACCAAGGGCTTTGCCGCTTCTTTCAATCGCTTTCATGATGCCGTGAAGCGTCCGAATATCCTGTTCCGTTAATGCTGATTTGTTAAACATGGCTTTGATATTCCGCATAATCACAGGGCGCATTTCCGGACTTGCAAAAAATCCTCCTTTGGCAATCTTATCTTCAAGCATCTGATAGAAAAACTCCCTTGTTTTAAGATCAGCCAAAGCTTCATCCGGCTCCGATGAAGGCGAGCTAATCGCCTTAGTATCCGCAGTGGCATACAGAGCCGCCATCCGGCATTCCCACCCCATCAGCAAGACGGCCTGCGCCAGATTTAGCGAAGAAAACAAAGGGTTTAGAGGCACGGTGACAATAATATTCGCCAAGGCGACCTCATCATTATCAAGCCCTGCCCTTTCACCGCCAAATAATAGCGCCGTCTCACCACCTGTCTGCTGATGCGCGATGATTGCCTCCGCCGCTTGCCGGGGGTTCATGACGGTTTGCGCCATGCCGCGTTTGCGGGCGGTTGTTGCCACCAATAACGTGCAGCCCTCTGCCGCCTCAGACGTTGATGGAAAAACCGCCGCTTGATCCAGAATATCACTGCCGCCAGATGCCATAGCCTCCGCCGCAGGGTTAGGCCAGCCATCACGCGGCTGAACAAGTCTTAAATCAGAACAGCCACAATTTTTCATCGCGCGTGCCGCCGCACCAATATTCTCACCCATCTGCGGATGCGATAGAATCACCGCCGGCATTAGCCGCGCTAGTGTCGGGTGATCTGCTTCGGCTGAATGGTGTGTTCCAGCCAAGGTTTACGCCTCTGCTGGTGGCGTCAGTCCAGAATGATAGAGCTTCCACGTCATCGCATCGGTTAAGGCGATAACCGATGCATCAATAATGTTTGTCGACACCCCAACTGATGTCCAGTTCAGGCCGTCCTCGTCATGGCATTGAATTAAAACTCTCGTGACCGCGTCTGTTCCGCCATCGCCTTCATCGCCTGCTAGTATACGCACTTTATAATCCACCAGCGAAACCCCGGCCAATGTCGGATAAGCTCTTACCAAGGCTTTACGGATAGCGGTATCAACGGCATTAACCGGGCCATTACCAACCGCCGCCTCATGATAAGATACACCGCTGACGACAACGCTTGCGGTCGCTTCAGATTCAACAACCAAATCACCCTTGGCGTTAAAACGGCGTTCATCCATGACGCGGAAACGGCCAATAGAAAAATAATTATCAACTGATAATAGCCGCCGCGCCACCATCAGCTCAAAGCTCGCCTCAGCAGTATCATAAGCATAGCCGCGAAACTCAAGCTCTTTAACCTCAGCAATTAGCCGATCCAAGCGCTTGTCTTTGGGGTCAATATCCATCCCAAGCTCTTTGAACCGGGCAATGAAATTGGCTTTTCCTGATTGATCAGAGACAACATANTGNCGGCTATTCCCNACNTTNTCAGGNTCAATNTGTTCATANGTNCGNGGGTCTTTTTGCGCGGCAGAGGCATGAAGCCCGCCCTTATGCGCAAATGCCGCATCACCAACATAAGGCGCATGAGCATTAGATAATCTGTTAATCCGGCTATCCAGCATCCGCGACAGCTTTTTCAGCTTAACCAGACGCTCAACAGGTATCCCTGTTTCATAGCCCATTTTCAGCATGAGATTAGGAATAAGCGTTATCATATTAGCATTTCCGCAACGCTCACCAATGCCATTGATCGTGCCTTGAATTTGTCTGGCACCAGCCTTGATAGCGGCTATTGTATTGGCAATTGCGAGGCCTGCATCATTATGGGTGTGGATGCCAATGCGAATATCCGGAAAGTTTTCAGCGACAGTCTTGACCGCAATATAAACATCATCAGGTAATGTTCCGCCATTGGTATCACAAAGCACAATCCATTCAGCGCCACCTTGACGCGCCGCAGCAACAACATCAAGCGCATATGCAGTATTTGACTTAAAACCATCAAAAAAATGCTCACAATCAAACATCGGCTCTCTGCCCTTGTCTTTAGCAGCCTTGAGCGAGTCGGTGATCATGTGAAGATTTTCATCAAGGCTAACCCCTAACGCCTTGGTAACGTGAAAATCCCATGTTTTTCCAACAAGGCAAGTCGCATCAGTTTCGGCATTAATAACAGCGACTAATCCGGGATCATTAGCCGAGCTTCGGCCGCCGCGCCGAGTCATGCCAAAGGCAACTGATTTGGCATTTTGCATCGCTGGAAACTGAGAGAAAAAGCTATCATCTGTTGGATTAGCACCGGGCCAACCGCCTTCAACATAATCAATACCAATCTCATCAAGGGCTTGGGCAATAGCAATCTTATCAGCAACAGAGAAATCAATTCCTCTGGTCTGGCCGCCATCTCTGAGTGTGGTATCGAAAAGCCAAATTCGTTTATCGGCCATGTTTACATCCTCTGTCCTGCATCTTTATGGCATTAGAACCCATCATGAGCAATAGCATAGGTCATTATCTTATTAGTCTCGCATTAACCTGACTTAACCACGGCGCCAAATTGTCCCATCAGCCTTATCTTCAAGAGTAATGCCATGTGAGGCTAAGTCGTCTCTGATTTTATCGGCTTCGGCAAAATTGCGGTNAGCACGTGCCTGCCTGCGTTGATCAATCCATGCCTGAATAGACGCATCATCAATTCCATCATCATGCCTTGAGTGATGAAACCATGCGGTTGCCGTATCAGGCAGCAAACCCAACAGCTCCGCCGAGCGTTTGAGTATNGGCCGTGCCGCCGCATCGCCTCGATTGACCATATTTGCCAATTGATGAAGCCGCGCTAATGCTAAAGGCGTGTTCAAGTCATCCGCCAATGCCTCAAGAAAGGCATCATCAACAGGCACATCCCTATCAATCGGCGCATCCCCAACAGCACGATAAAGCCCGCTTAATGCCGCCTCGCTNTCTGCCATCGCATCATAAGAAAAGTCTAGNGGCCCCCGATATTGCGCTTGCAACAGACTATGGCGAATAACCTCACCGCGCGTTTTATCAAGCAACTCTGCCATAGTCACAAAGTTCCCCAAGGATTTTGACATTTTCTCACCTGAGACGGTAACATAGCCATTATGCATCCAGACTCGCGCCATTTCAGAATGATCATGGGCGGCACATGACTGNCATATCTCATTCTCATGATGCGGAAAAATTAAATCCAAGCCGCCACCATGAATATCAAATACCTCACCCAGATAAGCCCGGCTCATGGCTGAACATTCAATATGCCAGCCCGGACGACCGCGACCCCATGGGCTATCCCAGCCCGGCATGTCATTATCTGACGGCTTCCATAAGACAAAATCCATCGCTGATTTTTTATATGGCGCGACCTCAACCCTGGCCCCTGCCCGCAATTCATCAGTACTGCGGCCAGATAGTTTGCCATAAGCAGGAAAGGACGGCACATCAAACAGAACATGGCCCTCGGCTTCATAAGCATGGCCGCGCGAGATCAGCTTTTCAATGATAGCAATCATACCATCAATATGTTCCGTTGCCCGCGGTTCATGATCNGGGGGAATTGCCCCTAACGCCATGCAATCATTGTGAAAAAATTTGGTCGTTTCATTAGTTAATTGACGGATTGTTATGCCGCGTTCAGCCGCACGAGCATTAATCTTATCATCAATATCAGTGATATTTCGGACATAGGTGACATTTGGATAAACATAGCGCAACAGCCGCGCCAAGACATCAAAGACAACCACCGGACGGGCATTGCCAATATGGATACGATCATAGACAGTTGGCCCACATACATAGAGCCGGATATGATCAGCATCAATCGGGGTAAAGATATCTTTCTGGCGGCTTAGCGTATTATAAAACCGCAATGCTGGCTTAGGCATCAAGCGGTCTCTCCTTTCAGACGACGGATAATTCTATCACGCTGAATCAATGGCAGTAAGGTTGCCATGTCAGGCCCTTGCTGACGCCCTGTTATTGCTTGCCGCAATGGCATGAATACGGCTTTGCCCTTGAGCCCGGTTAGCGACATCACGGCTTTTGCCCATTCGCCCCAGCTTGAGGCATCAAGTGCGCCATCTGGAAAACACGTCAAGGCAGCGGCAAGCACCTGCTCATCTGCCTGCATCGGCTGGATAGACGAATAACACACATCTGACCAGACCGAGACATCACTTAGCTTATGTATGTTGCCTTTCACCGCATCCCATAATTCGGCGGTAACTGGCGCCGCATCAAGTCTGTCCTTAATGTCAGCAAATGCCATTTCCGACAGCAGTTTGCTATTAATCTGGGCAAGTTGTTCTGGATCAAAACGCGGTGTTGCGCGGCCAAATCTGGAGATATCAAACCCTGCGATAATGTCATCCATCACTGTCTGAACCTCGACCGGATCAGACGTACCAATGCGCGCTAACAGGCTGGCGATTGCCATCGCTTCAATGCCGTCCTCGCGTAGACTGCCAATAGATAATGAGCCAATCCGTTTGGACAGCCCCTCACCATCAGCACCAGCAAGCAAGGCAAAATGACCCATTTCAGGAATCGGATAACCCAATGCCTCAAAAAGCTGATATTGAGCCGCCGAGTTTGTCGTGTGATCTTCGCCGCGCAGGATATGCGTAATCTTGTGATCGCCATCATCAATGACAGAGGCAAGCGTATAAATAAATCGGCCATCAGCCCGCAAAATCACAGGGTCAGAAAGGCTCGACATTTGAATAGACTGCTCCCCTCGCACCATATCCTGCCAAGTGACCGTATCATGAGTGAGCATGAACCGATAATGCGGTGTTTCACCTGCCGCCATCCGGCTACCAATCTCATCCTGGCTAAGCTTTAAGGCAGAGCGATCATAAACCGGTGGCCGCCCAGCAGATAATTGCGATTTGCGCTTGAGTGATAATTCTTCAGGTGTTTCAAAACACGGATAGGCACGTCCTGCTTCGATCAGGCTTTGCAATCCAGCATGATATTTATCAAGACGTGCCGATTGTCTGTCCTCGACATCCCAATGCATCCCCATCCAGTCCAGATCAAACCGGATACTTGCCTCATAAGCGGCATCCGAACGCTCATCATCAGTATCATCAATGCGCAACATGAACCGACCATTATTGGCACGGGCAAACAGATAATTGACCAATGCCGTTCGCATATTACCAACATGCAGATGGCCAGTAGGGCTAGGGGCAAATCTCACCAAAGGGGATGACATCTTTAATCTCCTATCCCATCATAAGCGGAGGTAATGGGAAAGCGGCGGTCACGATAAAAGGCGCGTTTAGTCACTTTTGGGCCAGGGGCGGCTTGCTTCCGTTTATATTCCGCTAACCGCAATAACCTGGCACAGCGAGTAACCACCGCCGCATCATAGCCATTTTTAATCAGCTCAGACGGCGATATCATCGCCTCCACCAACTGCTGCATAATATCATCCAAGACAGCATATTCAGGCAAAGAATCGGTATCCTTTTGATCAGGGCGCAATTCTGCCGAGGGCGGCTTTTCGATAATATCAGGGTAAATAACTTCACCGTCCTGGCCTAGAACACCTTGTGGATGATTTGCATTTCGCCATGTCGCCAGGGCAAAGACTGTGGTCTTCCAGACATCTATAAGCGGCGCATAAGCCCCGCACATATCCCCATAAAGCGTTGCATAGCCCGTTGCATATTCTGATTTATTGCCAGTCGTCAACACCAACGCACCCGTGGTATTTGATATAGACATCAAGGTCAGACCACGGAGACGGGATTGCAGATTTTCACGCGCAAGACCCGCATCCCCGCGAGCAAAACTATCTGCTAATGCAGCATCCATAGCATCCATTCCAGCAGCAATGCTGATATCATCCAGCCTTATGCCAAGCCGCTTGGCTTGCTCTCTGGCATCATCCAGACTGCTCTGGCTTGTATAGGGTGATGGCATCATCACCGCCTCAACCTGATCAGCACCAAGCGCATCAACCGCCAGCGCCGCAACAAGCGCAGAATCTATACCGCCAGATAGCCCTAATATCACCCGCTCAAAGCCATTTTTCTGAACATAATCACGAATACCCAGCACGACACAGCGCCAGATAGCGGCCAGACCTTCTTCGGGTTTAGTAACCGTCCCTGCGACTGTCCAGCCATTATCATCACCAGTTAAGGTGATCATGGTGAGCGCCTCTACAAATGATGGCATATGACATCCGAGCGAGCCGTCAGAATTAACAGCAAATGACGCTCCATCAAAAATCTGATCATCCTGCCCCCCCACCAAATTGACATAGACCACAGGCACTTTATTTTCGACTGCGCGTCCGACCGCTGTTTGGATACGCTGATCAGTTTTATCAATCTCAAATGGTGAGCCATTAGGACATAAAATAATGTCAGCACCATGTTGGCAGATATGCCGGACAACATCAGCATGCCAGAGGTCTTCACAAATCGGCAGGCCAATGGATACGCCTCTGATCACCACCGGTTCAGGCATGACGCCATGGGCAAAATTACGCGGATCATCAAAGACCCCGCCAATCGGCAGACGCACCTTATCGCGAGTTGCCACCACAACCCCACCATCAAGAACATAAACCGAGTTATAGAGTTTACCGCCAGCACGCCTTGGCGCACAAATGATCATCGCTGGTGCATTATTGGTCGTTAATTTAGCAAGGTTTGATATGGCGGCATCAATCTGATCCATAAAACCGTCTACCAGAATGAGATCATCTAGCTGATATCCTGATAGATACATTTCTGGAACAAGCATAATATCTGCCTGTTGCGCCGCCGCTTGCTGGTGCGCTCTGATAATAGCTTGGGCATTTTCATCTATCGCCCCCAGTTTGAAGTTTAACTGAGCAATAGCGCAAAGAAGGTGCGTTTTCATATCGTTTTCCTAGCAGGAAAGAGTAAGGCTGGTAAAGCCAAAATCATAATCTGAGGCCGTTATGGAATGAGGAACTCCCGCCCCTTTTTGACGCGGCTGACATCACCATAGGCAATGATATCTGCTGTCGCATAAGTTTCAGACCATTGGTTTGGCAAAAAAGACCCGCTACCGATTAGGTCAACTGGCGCATCGGCAAGCGCAAAGACCCTGCATTTTTCAGGGCCGAAGCCACTTGAGCAAACAATTTTAACCTTATCAAAGCCATGCTTATCCAATTGCTCACGGAGATGCCATGCCGCCGCCGCAGAAACGCCTGTCCCGATAAGGCTTTTCAGCTCACTATCCGTGCGATAGGCGCGAATAGATTGCGGTTTATTGCGATCAAGAACAGCGTAAGATGCTTGCACATCAAGCCCTTCACAATAGCGGCCACCATGGGTATCCAGCCGTAAAGATAGCTCCCCTGCCGCTGCCATGTCAGAAAACTCTGCCGCCACCGCGAGCGCATCCGTCACCTCATTGCCAAAATAATCAATCAGAACAGTAAGGGGCTGATCAGGAAAGGTTTTGCGATAGAGCTTTGCTGCATCAAGTGTTGACCCTGCATAGCCTATGAGAGCGTGTGGCATAGTGCCTCGTCCACTAGTTGCACCAAAAAAATGCGCGGTATGATCGGTTGATGAGCCGATAAATCCGAGCGCCTGATCATCACGTTGCGCCACTTTAGAGCCAACCGACGCGCCATAAGCCATTAATTCTGCCATATCCGTTCCTGCACAATGGCGGGCATCCATAGCCAGAAATGATACTTTGGGCAGGCTGGAACACATGGCATGAGCATTATATGCCGCAACACAGGCCGCGCCAATGCGCTGCAGAAATACGGTTTCCAAATCAACCAGTCCAGATAATGCACCCGTGATATAACAGATCGGCTGTCCCGCCCCAACCCAGCTGCCTTCGGGGTGACACAGATTAATATCAACGCTCATCTGGCGATGCGCCATCATGGCTTCAAGCCAACCGATAGCCATGGCAGGTGCCGATAAAACCGGCCGCCGCATAAAGACAGCATAAGTAACGTCAATATCACCATGTTGTTCAACAACAGCTTTGCTGCGCAGAAAATAGCTATCTGTCAGGTTAGGATGCTGGTCGGGCGAAGGGCCTGGAAAAGGGCTTGGAAAAGGGCCTGAAAAAGGTGTCGATGATGCCATTTATATGCTCAATAATTAATTTGTCTTACGCCAAAGATGATGACTTTATGACGCTTTCGCCAAGCCATCCTTTGATACGCGGCGTTTTTGTAGCAAATCAGCAATCAAAAACGCTAATTCTAGCGATTGATTAGCATTTAGCCGAGGATCACAGAAAGTATGGTAACGGTTGGAAAGATCATCTTCACTCACCGCCTGCACATCACCGCCAACACATTCTGTCACGTTTGAGCCGGTCATTTCAAAATGAATTCCGCCCGGATAAGTGCCCACCATATCATGCGCCTTGAAGAAGCCCTCAACCTCATTAAGAACATCATTGACGCGGCGTGTTTTATATCCGGATGAGGCTTTTACCGTATTGCCATGCATCGGATCACTACACCAGACAACGTCATAGCCAGACGCCTTCACTGCCTCCAGCATTGGCGGCAGTTTATCCATGATGTTGTCAGCACCCATACGGCTTATCAGGGTTAATTTTCCGGGGATATTTTCCGGGTTAAGCGTTTCGATGAGACGTAACAAATTATCCGTTTCCATGGATGGGCCACATTTCAGGCCAATCGGGTTTTTAATCCCACGCATATATTCAACATGCGCACCATCAAGTTGCCGTGTCCGATCACCAATCCAGAGCATATGTGCGGTTGTCGAAAAATATCCGCCTTCCTCGGTGATCGTGTCTTTGCGGGTAAAGGCTTCTTCATAGTTCAGAAGAAGCGCTTCATGGCTGGTATAAAACTCCGTTTCACGCAGGCGTAAGGTTGTTTCACTCGAAATACCGCAAGCGCGCATAAAGTTAAGGCAGTCATCAATCTGACCAGCAATTTCCTCATAGCGCTTGGCTTGCGATGAGTCTGAAATAAAATCAAGCGTCCAGCCATGCACCTTTTCAAGTCCAGCCAGGCCGCCAGATGCAAAAGCTCGCAATAAGTTAAGGCTGGCGGCAGATTGATGATAACCTTCAAGCAGTCGGTTAGGGTCAGGCAAACGCGCCGCCGCCGTAAACGCATTACCATTGACCATATCACCGCGATAACTCGGCAACTCGACGCCATCAATCACCTCAACCGGCGATGAGCGCGGCTTGGCAAACTGGCCAGCAATCCGCCCAAGCTTGATCACAGGCATAGAGGCGCCAAATGTCAGGACAACCGCCATCTGCAAAAACAGCTTAAAGGTATCCCGAATATTATTAGCCGAAAAATCATTAAAGCTTTCCGCGCAATCGCCGCCCTGAAGCAAAAATGCCTTGCCTAAAGCGACATCAGCAAGCCGTTGACGGAGCGCCATCACTTCACCAGCAAAAACCAAAGGCGGCAATCCCGCCAGCTTATTTTCAACTGATTTCAGGTTTTCCTGATCATCATATTCAGGCACCTGTAAGATCGGCAATTTACGCCAAGAAGTCGGTGTCCAGCCCATATCTAACCCCATTATATAAGTTATAAGCCATAATAACAGCAATTCTGCTGTTTTGACAATAATTTAAGGAAGAGGCAAATTAAGGAAAGGAGGATTTAGCATTAATGCGGCATAGGATAATGCAATTATCCATCACGCGGCGTCCGCATGGTGACAAACTCTTCGGCGGCGGTTGGATGAATACCAATAGTGGCATCAAAATCCGCTTTAGTTGCACCAGCTTTGAGCGCGATAGCAATGCCCTGAATAATCTCCGGCGCATCAAAACCAAGCATATGCACGCCGATGACTTTATCATCTGCGGCATTTACAATCAGTTTCATGATAGTTTTTTCATTACGGCCTGCTAGCGTGTTTTTCATTGCCCGAAACGCTTCCACATAAACCTTAATGGACAATCCCTGTTGCTTGGCCGCATCCTCGGTTAGCCCAACACTGGCAATAGGCGGCTGGCTAAAAACCGCTGAGGGAACGTTAGTATAACTCATAAACCTGCTTGTGTGAGGGCGGCTTTTCTGGCCATAAAAATGATCAGCAAATCTATGCCCCTCAGCGATAGCAACAGGGGTCAGATTAATGCGGTCTGTCACATCACCAATCGCAAAAATTGAGCTGATAGACGTCTGCGCGTCATCTTGAACCTTAATCGCGCCATTATCGGCAAGGGCAACGCCCTGTTCCGCCAGCCCCAAGCCAGCAATATTTGGCCGCCTGCCAGTCGCCGCCATGACGCAATCAACACGCAATGTTTTCCCATTATCAAGGCTAATAGCGGTTTTATCACCATCGCTATCAACGGCAGTAATATTTGTCCCCGCATGAAGGATAACGCCGCGGTCTTGCAT
>NZIT01000060.1 GCA_002691725.1 SAR116 cluster bacterium
ACTGTCCAGCCATAAATAATCTTGCTCAAACTTTGGTTACAAAACTGGATGGTTTTCGCGCCCGTCCTTTTGATGAGGAACTGCGGCGACGGCGAAGTGCTGGCTTGTCCGAGCGGCAAGAAGAATTGCTTCTGGCTTGGGGTTACCCATTTGTTGATGATGAGTTTAGATTTCATTTGACGTTAACTAATAGATGTGACCAGTTGAATGTTGCTGAAATTGACGACATTCTTAAAAAACATATAGTGCCAGAGATGCTTGCCCCAATGAAAGTCACCGATGTAGGATTTGTTGGTGAAGCTGAAGACGGACGTTTCCATTTGATTAAACGTATTCCTTTTGGCCATTGATGATTGATCCAATCAATCCTTCCAATTCACAAACAGCTTTTTCGATTGTGGTGTTATTACTAATGACATAAGTTTCTTCGGGCGCTGCAATTGTCGCACGTTTAATTCTATCAGCGATCTGAGCTTCATCTTCACGACCTCTAATCCGTAACCGTTCTTCGAGAATATTTGGATCGACAGCAATGAAGATGGCATGGAGATCAGGGTATTGCTTTTTCATGTCGCTAAGAGCCCCTCGTGAGCCATTAACAATGACATGCTCGCCAGCGGCAAGAACGTCTAAAATGTCGCGGCGTATTCCATAAAAAAGACCATGAGCTTGCCATGAAAATAAAAAGGCATTTTGCTGAGCTAGATTTTTAAAGACCTCAATTGAGACACTTTCAAAATCTTCACTTTCAGCATGGTGAGGGCGAGTAATAACTCTCCGAGCAGATTGCAGGCTCATAGAAGATCGGCACAAAGCGCGAATAAGGCTGTCTTTTCCAGCACCTGATGCACCTAGAATGATGAAAAGATGACCGCTCATGAAACCTGCTTTGCCGTGTGTAATGCCGTAATTTTAATTTCACGGTTACAAACATCATCGCGCGCCGCTTGATCATGAAAAATACCAATAATCGCTGTTTCCTTAGCCTTGGCTTCATGGATTAATTCCAGAACAGTCTGGCGATTATCCGGGTCAAGTGAAGCCGTCGGCTCATCCAAAAGCATGGCAGGATAAGAATGACTAAACCCGCGCGCAATATTTACCCGCTGTTGTTCACCACCAGAAAATGTTAAGGGTGATAAAGACCATAAGGTTTGCGGAATACGCAACCGTGTTAATAATTCTATCGCACGGTCTTCAGCTGCTTTTGGTGATGCCCCTGATGCTATCATGGGTTCGGCAACCACTCTGATTGCCGGAACTCGGGGAAGCACTCTCAAGAACTGTGAAACATAGCCAAGCAGGTGACGGCGAATGGAAAGAATATGCCGAGGCTCTGCCCCAACCAATTCTTCCCCATTAATTTTTATACTTCCGTATTCAGCCAGATAATTACCATAGAGCATCCGCATAAGTGTTGATTTACCAGCACCAGAAGGGCCGGTTAAGGCGATACATTCACCCTTTTCAACCCTAAAATTAACCTCTGATAGAACATCTATTCTCGTGCTACCCTGATGGTGTAATGTGAAAGACTTAGATAAATTACTTATTTCGAACATTATTACACCTGCAAAATTGAACTAACCAAAAGTTGAGTATAAGGATGCTGCGGGTCATCAAGCACTTGATCAGCAAGTCCAGCCTCAACCACATTGCCGTTTTTCATCACCACCATGCGATCTGCTAGCATTCTGATCACAGCTAGATCATGAGTAACAATAATCACGGATAGCGATAACTCCTGCACCAATGACCTCAGTAAATCCAGCAGGCGAGCCTGTACGGAAACATCCAATCCCCCTGTTGGCTCATCCATGAAAATTAATCTTGGTTCCGTAACCAAATTGCGGGCAATTTGAAGCCTTTGCTGCATCCCTCCAGAAAAGGTTGAAGGCCGATGATCAATGCGGGATGTGTCAAGTTCAACACGCGACATCCAGTCTTCGGCTTTGGTGCGAATATTTCCATAATGGCGGTTACCTATATTCATAAGGCGTTCACCAACATTACCCCCTGCGCTGACTGACATCCTTAGACCGTCACGCGGGTTCTGATGGACATAAGCCCATTCTGTGCGTGCCAAATAGCGCTGCTCGGCTTCTGATAGTTTGAGAATATCAACTTCACCTCGGCTTGGGCTTCTAAAAATAACTTCACCTTGATCGGGCATGATTTGCGCCGACAGACAATTAAGCAAGGTTGATTTGCCTGATCCGGATTCGCCAACAATACCCATTACCTCACCAGAATAAAGCGAGAGGTTTATATTGCTGCATCCAAGGATATGACCATATGATTTGCTGATCCCCGTCGCTTCAAATATGGGTTGCATCATATCCCTCCTGATCAAGACGATTACGTTTGCCGCGATGACCATCAGCCTGCCGCGCTTCGCAATAATGAGTATCAGAACAAACAAACATCCTGTTGCCTTCATCATCAATGATCACTTCGTCAAGATAACTATTATTGGCACTACATAATTCGCATTCCGCATTAGCTTTCAATCGCGTGAAGGGATGATCTTCAAAATCTAATGATATAACTTCGCAATATGGCGGTATGGCATAAAGTCTTTGCTCACGGCCTGCGCCAAATAACTGTAAGGCTGGACACATAGACATTTTAGGATTGTCAAATTTCGGGATTGGCGACGGGTCCATTACATAACGCCCTTCAACTTTCACGGGATAGGCATATGATGTTGCGATATGTCCATGATGAGCGATATCTTCATATAGTTTTACATGCATCAATCCATACTCGGTCAAGGCATGCATTTTCCGTGTTTCGCTTTCCCGTGGTTCCAGGAACCGTAAGGGTTCAGGAATAGGAACTTGATAAACAAGGATCTGATTCTCATCCAGATCATGTTCAGGGATACGGTGGCGGGTTTGAATAAGGCTCGCCTTTTCAGTATGTGTTGTGGTTTCAACTTTGGCCGTTTTTTCAAAAAACTGTCGAATGGATACGGCATTGGTCGTGTCATCAGCACCTTGGTCTATCACCTTGATTTTATCTTCCGGAACCAGACAAGCCGAAGTGACTTGAACGCCCCCTGTGCCCCATCCATAGGGCATTGGCATTTCGCGTGATGCAAAAGGAACCTGGTAGCCTGGAATTGCAATAGATTTTAGCAAACCTCGACGGATCATTCGTTTTGTTTGTTCATCGAGATATGCAAAATTATAATCATTGGACATTATTCTGATGCCTTTTCTAATTCAGCAGCATCATGCCGCAACTTTCTGACTAGCTCTAATTCAGATTGAAAATCGACATAATGAGGTAGCTTGATATGTTCAACAAACCCTGTGGCTTGGATGTTGTCACAATGATAGAGAACAAACTCTTCATCTTGTGCTGCTGCCCCCAGATTATCTTCGCCTAGTTCCTTCCAGCGTAAGGCTCGGTCAACAAGTGCCATGGCGATAGATTTTCTCTCTTGCTGGCCAAAAACCAACCCATAACCACGGGTAAATTGCGCGGGTTCTGTTTTACTGCCCTGAAATTGGTTTACGGTTTCACATTCGGATATTTCAATCCTGCCGATAACAATGGAAAAGCCTAATTCAGGTATAGTCATCTCGACCTCGACGAAACCTATTCTTAACTCACCGACAAACGCATGGTTTCTTGCATAACCGCGCTGCGTTGAATATCCAAGCCCAAGTAAAAACCCTTCATCACCGCGCGTGAGGGCTTGCAGTCTTACCGCCCGATCTGCAGGTAAAGTTAAAGGCTCACGCGTTAAATCATGAGGCCTCTCACTGGTTGCTTTTTCCTGCTGGATCAAGCCATCATTATTTAGTAACTCTAGAATATGCGGCATAGAGGATGGCTCAGGAGATTGATTGACAGCCTCCATCACTTCACCATCAGCCAGTAATTTGAAATTGAGCAAGCGGTGGGTGTAGTCAAATGTTGGGCCAAGGATTTGACCACCTGGAATATCCTTAAAGGTAGCCGAGATCCTTCTCTTACATTGCATGCTATCCGTATCAATTGGTAATGATGTTCCAAATCGAGGCAATGTTGTCCGATAAGCCCTAATCAAAAATATAGCTTCTATTAGGTCGCCTTGTGACTGTTTTATGGCTAATGCCGCTAGTTCAGGGTCATATAAAGAGCCTTCGGCCATCACACGGCTCACGGCGAGGGACATTTGGCCTTTGATCTGGTCAATGGACAGGGCTTTTATCTTAACGGGGCCACGACGTTCTTCATCAAGCCAGCGATGCGCATTAGCAATAGCTTTTTCGCCACCTTTAACAGCAACATACATTAGCACATCTCCATCTTTGTTGTTCGGGGAAGCCCCATGAGTTTATCATCACAAGTCAGCATAAAATCTACACCAAGGGGAAACATGGCTTGTCCATTCCGAAAAGGCGAAATCTCAGTAATTGAAACCATGACTTTATCTTTTATCCCCGGGCCCGAAAGTTGACATTGCCCGTGATCTAATTTTGGATACCCAACAATGACGGTAGCTGATTGATCGGGGTATTCGTTACTCCCCTGCTTAAGAGCATTGATTGCACCAATACCATCATGATCACATATGATAAAATCTGCTAGTTCAGGGGAGGTAAAATTTGTGCCAGTATGAAAACTTAGCCATGTTTTGACGGCTTCATTATCATAATGAGCTTTTAAGCTGATCTTTGTTGTATGATCAAATAAGGTTAGAGCGATATTGGCTTGAGCTCTTGATAAAGGTTCAGGCGGAGTAAGTCCGGAAAGTGAAACAATACGACCCGGACGAGCCATTGCATCCATAATTTGGCGGAATGCTCGAGCTGCATCTTGAGATGGATTAGTGAAACCACCGCTAAGATCATTAGCCATCAATCCTCTCCTCTAACCAAGGTGAAGAAATCCACTTTCGTTGCGGCTGCTTTGGCGGCAAGGCTATATTGCTTTTCCTGAACCAACTTTTCCAAAGGTTTAAGAACAGATTTTAAGATTAGTTCAAATTTATCTGTCTGCAAAAGAGCATCCAGTTTAGCAATAGTTTCTGCTGTTTCTTTTGAGCGCCCTTGATGATATCCGTGACCTATATATCCCTCAGCGATTTTAATGCTGCATCGCGTTACTGACATTTCACCCAAGTGAAAAGGGGCTCCAGTGCCCCCTTGTCGTCCCTGAACCATAACAGCACCAATTTCTGCTGCTCTGATAATCTCACTATCACATGTAATTCCTGCTTTATCCCATAAAGTCTTAACATCTTCGGATGATGACTGAGCGAGTAACGATAACCACATTTTCCGATCCATCATATAACCTATTTTTTTAATAGACAACTAGACAAATATAAGGTTTAATTTAATAGAACACAACGTAAATTTGATTACAGTTTTGTGAAAGTGCGATAGATGTTATGGCGTGATATTTATGGGATTTTATATAAAGAGCTATGTGACGGTGTTTTTGTTCAGGGCAAAAAATTGCCAACAGAGGCGGAACTATCAAAGCGTTTTGCGGTAAATCGTCATACTGTTAGGCGAGCTCTAAGTGAGCTGCAAGCTGATGGTTTTATCCATACAAAAAGAGGTAGTGGCACGATAGTGCTATCACCACCATTGACTTATAGCGTCAATCGCAAAACCAGATTTTCTACACATTTAGAGGGGTCTTCACAAGAATCTGAAATACGCATTTTACATATCTCAACAAGAATAGCGATTAATCCAGAAGCTGATATATTACAGCTTAAGAACGGTAGCTATATACACCATGTTGAAGGCCTTAGATTAAGAGATCAAAGGCCTTTAATTTATTTCTCCAGTCTATTTCCTGTGAGCATGGCGCAAAACTTACCCGAACATCTCAACACCGGGATGACCATTTCAAAGGCATTAGCAGCTTGCGGGGTTGACGATTATGTAAGGCACAGGACGCGAATTACAGCGCGTCTGGCAACAGAGGTTATAGCAAGCCATCTTGAAATAAATACAGGAGACCCTGTGCTTTCGGTGAAAAGTCTGAATACCTTACCCGATCATACACCAATGGAGTCTGGTCATAGCCTTATGGCCGGTGATAGAATTGCATTGATGGTGGAAAATGATCAGAACTAGTCTTCGTATTTTTCCAAAAAAGCGACTATTTCAAGGCTTCTGAAATCGGCAAGAGCATCATCCAGGATATCATGCTCCCAGTCCCACCAAGCAAGTGTGTTAAGACGCTCAGCAATATTTTCAGAAAACCTTCGCTTTATCATTTTTGCAGGAACACCAGCAACGATTTCATAAGGATTAACATTGCGGGTTACAACTGCGCCAGCTGCTACTATTGCACCATTCCCGATTGATATTTCTGGCCGAATAATGGCACCATGACCTATCCATGTATCATGGCCAATATAGGCTATTCTCGATGCCCGATGTTCAAAAAAAGATATATCGTCTTCACGGCCATCGAAATAATAGCTTGAGCGATAAATAAAATGATGGAGGCTGGCCATATGCTTGGGATGATCAGTTGGCCCAATTCTGCTGAAGCTAGCGATATTGGCAAATTTCCCAATACGGGTATTGGCAATGTCAGCATAGCGATCGCAATAGGAGTAATCACCAATGACAGAATTAAGGACTCGTGACCCTTTACCAATTTCCACATAGCGACCAAAAGTAGAATTTGTAATCTCACAATCTGGATGAATTAAAGGATCGCACGCACTTAATTTGGACATATCATTTTCCCTTTATAAGTCGGCGCCGAAGGAATCCTGATAAGGTATCCATCAGGATGACCATTAAGATGATAAGCACAATGTAATAGGTTACCTCTTCCCAATCTTTTTGTGTGATGATGGCTTGCGTTAGTAACAATCCTATGCCCCCACCTACAATCGCTCCGATAACCGTTGCTGAGCGTGTGTTCGATTCCATGTAATATAGTACTTGTGATAATAGAACAGGCATAATCTGTGGAATAACACCAAACCTGTTTGTTAAAAGACTATTAGAACCTGTCGACCGGACACCCTCTATTTGTTTATTGTCAACATTTTCGAGAGCTTCTGAAAATAACTTTCCAAAGGTTCCCGTATCTGTAAGTAAAATGGCCAGTGACCCGGTTAATGGCCCTGGACCAAATGCTCGTGAAAGAATAATTGTCCAAATCAACCCATCAACTCCACGAAGAAAATCGAATAAACGTCTTAGCAAAAAGCGTAGGATGCGTGAGGGAGCAAAGTTCATTGCGGCAAAAAATGCTAACAAAATAGCAAATATGGCAGCACCAAAAGTACCCAGAAAAGCCATTAGAATAGTTTCCAGAAGTGCCCAGGCCACTTCGCCATGCCGCCACATAGGATTATACCAAAAATCATGAAAAATTGCTGAAGCGTGCGATCTTCCATCTGCTCGCGGCATGCTTGAGAAAACATCTCCAAGCAATTCAGAAAATGATTTTCCATAATAATCAGATGTCAGGGTAAAAAAGAATAACTCCCACCCATAATCATATTTAAAAATTGTTGTTTTTGCTTTCGTCACGGACATCCGCCCAGCTGGGGTTGTCACATTTAGGCGATTTTTAGAAAGATTAATAAAGGATGGAATTTCACCTTCTGGTAAAGATGTTTTTACCCCTTGCTTAGATGGTATGGCGATAATATCACCATAACCAGGAATTGAAAACGTAACCTCATTTCCATTAAACGAAATAATATGGTTTTTTTCTAATATGACAGTCGCATTGCCATTATCGTTCAGGCTAACCCATCTTGGCCAGTCTCTATCAATATATTCCCCCTTCTTTTCACCTTCAATGGCCAGAGAAAATTGATTATTTCTGTTATCTCTAGTGAGATGTGTTTTGTAACTTAAACTATCCGATAACAGTATGCTTGCATTATCACTTCGTGCCTCTCTGAAGACATTATAAAAATCAAAGCTGATAAAAATATAACTAAGATAGAAAAGGATTAAGGCTAATATCCCAATACTAATCCGTTTTTTCCGGATCATAAAACTAGCGGCGTAAGCTGTTTGAGGTGGGTAGGATGTATTAGACATATATCTATCCTGTCGTCCCAATCAGACGCGACCTAACAAGACTTGATAGCTGGTCAACTAATACAATTGTCAAAAATAACAGGATAAATATAGCGGCGGCTTCGTCATATTTTCCTTTACCCCAACTCATCGTGTTACGGAGCTCATAGCCGATCCCTCCCGCACCAACAAACCCTAGTATTGCTGATGCCCGAATATTGATTTCAAATCTCATCAGCCCATAGGATAAATAGTTTGGTGAAACTTGAGGAACAACACCAAGCCACATTCGTTGAAACCATTTTGCCCCTACGGACAGTAAGCCATCAATAGGCTTTGTATCGACATTTTCATTAACTTCGGAAAACTGTTTTCCAAGTGCGCCTGCCGTGTGAAAGGCAATGGCAATCATTGCGGGGATAGGGCCACCTCCAAGCACAAAAATTAATACGAGTGCAATTACAATTTCAGGTATTGCTCGCATAATATCCATCATTCTTCGAAAGATCGGAATAGCCCATGGCCAATATGCTAATCCGCGTGTTGATAGCAAAGATAGAAACAATCCTGATAATGCTCCAACTAATGTTGCCGCTCCAGCTATATGGATGGTTTCAAGTAAGGCTGGCAAATATGTTAAAAGATGAGATGGAAGCTCTAAAAATTTTTCACCAGCTTCGGATAAAACTTCATAAGGAAAATCACCAAGCTGATTAATGCCATCCCAAAAACCACCCGCATTCCTATCATTGGCAACAATAAAGCCACTGATAATAAGCATTGTAAAAACTAAAATGATTATACTGCTATATATCCGCCGTTTTGCAAGATGAGCAAAATAAGCAGACCTTCTTATCTGATGACCAAAAGTTTTTGGTTGCATTCGGGAGCTCTTATAAAAAAAGAGGATCAGCCAGACTGATCCTCTTTAGAGGGGGAAGGTTATTGAGACTTCAATTTACGGGCTTCAATGATGACTTCATAGGCATCATGACCAATTGGCATAAGACCTTTGGCTTCGCCTGAAAGAACACCATATGCACAATCTGGGTCCATTGAAGATAATGAAGCCATTAATGCAACCATTTGTACTTTTACATCAGCAGGAAGCGACTTACGAAGAACAATAGGGCCTTCAGGAATTGGATTTGACTGCCAAACCTGAATAAGGTCATTCATATCCACTAATCCTGCATCAACAGCCTTACGCAAGGCGCCAGAGTTATAGCCATCTTCCCAATCACCCAAGCCATCTGCCCAAGTTACTCCAGCATCAAAATCGCCGTTATATACACCAACAATTGTTTGCTCATGGCCACCTGAGAACTTGATTTCACCAAAGTAACTTCCGCCATCCATGTCATAACCAGCAGCAGGAATTTCGATTGAAGGGATGAGATAGCCAGAGGTTGAATTAGGATCACCAAAGGCGAAAACCTTACCCTTCATATCATCAAGGTTTTTAATGTCAGAATCTTTACGGGCAAAACCAACTGAGTAATAGCCGTAACCACCATCTACGTTAACCTTAACCAGAACAGGTTCAACGGCATCATTGTCTGACAGGTATGTTTTTGCATATCCTGAAGCACCGAGCCAAGCCATATCAATGGTGCCGCCCAGAAGGCCCTGAATAACACCGTTGTAATCAGCAGGTGCAAACAATTTTGTTTCCACACCTAAAAGAGCCTCAGTTTTATCACGAAGGCATTCGTAACTATTAAGTCGGTCTTGAGCATTTTCACCTCCAAGAATTCCAATGCGAAATTCATTGATTGTGTTTCCATGACCATCTGCAAATGCAACTGAAGTCATTGATACGGCCGCAACAGCTAATGCAAAGATTTTTTTCATCACCATCTCCATTGTTTAAATAAATATCAAAATGATTTCTTGTACCTCTATGAAGCAATCAATGTTTTGACATCAAGAGATTCAAGGCTTGTTGATGTTGCTTTTTCAGAAAACTCTTCAGAAGCACCATAAATTTCACGCGCAGCATCAGCACTAAGGTCTTTTGCCGGACCGTCAAAAACAATATTTCCATCACGCATTCCAATGACGCGGTCACAATAGTTTCTTGCGGTATCAAGTGTATGAAGATTACAGATAATCATACGACCATCTTCATCATGTATTTGACGAAGACTATCCATAACGATTTTAGCATTCATGGGATCAAGTGAAGCGATAGGCTCATCAGCGAGAATAATATCAGGGTCTTGCATTAGCGCTCTTGATATCGCTACACGTTGCTGTTGTCCTCCAGAAAGCTCCTCAGCACGTTTGCTGTAATTTTCAACGATGCCAAGCCTGTCCAGAATAGACATGGCCTTTTCAATATCATGCCTGGAAAAAAGACTAAAAAGAGAGGCAAATGTTGACTGTCGGTTTAGGGTGCCAAATAAAACATTAGACACAACATCTATACGCGGAACCAAATTGAACTGCTGAAATATCATGGCACATTTTGCTTGCCACGCACGCCGATCCTTACCTTTGTAGGTGAGAATGTCATTGCCATTAAAGATGATATTACCTGATGTAGCGACTGTTAATCGGTTTATCATTCGGAGCAATGTTGACTTACCTGCACCCGATTTTCCTATAATACCGATCATCTCAGCTTTTTGACTTGAGAAGCTGATANTATTTACGGCAGTAATATCGCCGTATCTCTTTAAAAGATGATTAACCTCAAACATAAGAACGNTNTAGTGATCAAATGCTTCANAAAAATTAAAGTAATGTGAAATAAAAANTAAATTCAGACATTGGAAAATAAAAACTTTATATGAGGAATGTTCTTATCTATTAGGGTAAAGACGNAGTCTTTCATAATGTTAATAGAGTTTGGCATGATCAATAAAACTATCGATGCAATCATCTTTGATTGGGCGGGAACAATGATTGACCATGGTTGCTTTGGCCCAGTTATTGCTTTTCAAAAAACATTTACACATTTTGATATTGAAACTAGTGTCGCTGAATGTCGGGCTCCCATGGGATTACCCAAGCGTGACCATATCAAGGCGATGATAGAAAACCCTGTTATTAATGAACGGATAATTAAAAAAACTGGTCGTGAGATAAATGAGGCTGACCTTGAAGCGATGTACCAATATTTTTTATCAATTAATGAAGATATTGTCCTCGAACATATTAGCCTGATAGAAGGCGTTGTTGATACGGTTTCATGGCTTCGGTCTAAGGGAATAAAGGTTGGATCTAATTCAGGATATGGCCGAAGGTTAATGGAACGTATTTTACCAATTGTAGCTGAAGCTGGATATAGACCTGATAACCTGGTTTGTGGAGATGATTTATCAGAAGGACGACCCAGCCCTTTAATGATGTATCGGTGTTTTTCTGATCTTGGGGTGTACCCACCCTCAAAGGTTATTAAAGTTGATGATACGGCACCGGGAATTATGGAGGGTATCGCAGCAGGCACATTAACAATAGGGGTAACATTAACAGGCAATCATGTTGGACTGACAGCTGATGAGCTGGAAAAATTAGATGATAAAGAACGCGATGCATTGCATGAAGATACAGCCAGGCACCTAAGGCAGGCTGGAGCACATTATATTATTCGGCATGTTTCGGAATTACCAAGTCTTCTTGTTAAGATGTAGCTAAATTATAACTTAAGTTGGTTCATGCATTAATTGTGGACTAAGACCATCGTAAGTTTGCACTTTTATCAAATAATTTAGAGCCCTTGGCCAGCAAAATGCCTGAGAAAAATAAGCAGAAAAAAATCAGAAAAATTATCTATGATTTGAAAACATGGATTTTAAAACATGCTATGATGTTATCTCGAAATCAGAGGAGGTGATCATGTTAGGTATCAAAAAAATTACGCCAGCATTAGGAGGCATAATTGACGGTGTGGATTTCTCAAAACCGATTGATGAGCAAACCCATCATCTGATTTATGAGGCGCTGATTGAGCATCAAGTGATCTTCTTTCGCGGCACTGATATCTCGCCATCCGCGCATCTGGATTTTGCGCGAAGCTTTGGGAAAATTGATGCGCCGCATCCTATTTATCCGCATGTTGATGGTTTTGAGAATATTGTAAAACTTGAAAATAATGCTGATACGCCGCCAGATACAAACTCATGGCATACCGATCTGACCTTCAAGCGTGAACAGCCCTTTGCCTCTATTTTGGTCGCGAGAACCGTTCCTGAGGTTGGCGGTGACACCTTATGGGCAAGCACTAGCGCCGCCTATGCCAGGCTGCCCGAAAAGATGAAAGCGTATCTGTCAGACCTTGAAGCCATTCATGATATGGGTGATTTTAGAAATGACTTTTCGGTTGGACAAGACGCTGAGGCGGCAACGCGCAAACTTAATGATGCGGTGGGGCGTTTTGGCCATAATATTCAGCCTCTCATTCAGCAGCATCCTGTCAGCGGTCACACCTACCTCAATTTCAACGAAGCGTTCGTCAACCATATTATCGGCCTGACCACGAATGAGTCTAATGCCCTCAAGACTTGGCTCGCCAATCATATGAACCGTCCAGAGATTCAGATGCGCTGGAAATGGCAGGCCGGTGATATTGCCATGTGGGATAACCGCATCACCATGCATTATGCGGTCGCAGATTATCTGCCGGCCTATCGCTGTATGAACCGCATCACTGTCCTTTCAGATGGGCGCGAGACAGCATCACAACTCGCCTCATAATGTAGCGCAATATAGCAAGTTTACCGCCGCCGCCACCACCATCAGCACTTACGCGCCAGCACTTACGCGCCTGCATCACTCGCCATCAATAGATGCAGGACGCCATATGATATTGATCAGGCTTTTACAAAGGTTGCGGCATACATCTGAACGCCGGCAAAAAGCGGTGTTGTGTTTTTGCCGTCACTTTCCATAAACATATGCTGCTTAACATTGCTTTCCAGGCGGTAGCCTTTTTCCCACATATTTTGCCTATGTATTTCCATAGCGATTTTGCAAAATGTCGGTACGATAATGGTAATCCGGTCATCCTGTTGGCCGTGTTGGGTATCTGGTCTAGACATTGCCTCTTCCTTTCCATTCAAAATCATTCGGCTGCTGGGTTGAATTGAGCGTCTTCGGTACTCTCATTGAGGGCTGTTGTTGACGACTCCCCACCCTTAACGGTGGTTGAAATAGCGTCAAACCATCCCGCCCCGACTTCTCTTTGATGACGATGTGCTGTGTAGCCGATTGTCTCGGCTGAGAATTCTGCATTTTGCAATTCGCAATAGGCGCTCATGCCATTTGCCTTATAGGATTTGGCAAGCGTGAACATGCTGTAGTTGAGCGAATGAAAACCTGCCAGAGTAATAAACTGGAACTTGTAGCCCATCTTGCCAATGTCTTGCTGAAAGACCTTAATGTCATCTGCTGTAAGGTTAGCTGACCAGTTAAAGGAAGGGCTACAATTATAGGCTAGCATTTGATTTGGATATTGCGCTCTGATCGCTTCGGCAAAGCGCCTCGCCTGATCCAGATCAGGGGTCGATGTTTCCATCCACAGTAAATCCGAATATGGCGCATAAGCTAACCCGCGCTCAACACAGCGCTCAAACGCATGTTCATCATCGAGGATATAGAAACCTTCGGGGGTGCGTTCGCCTGAAATATACGGGCGGTCACGGTCATCAATGTCTGATGTGATGAGCCGCGCGCTTTCAGCATCTGTGCGCGCCATAATAATTGTTGAAACTCTGGCAATATCTGCCGCCAGTCGAGCCGAATTAAGGTTGGCAATCGCCTGCTGAACAGGGATAAGAACCTTGCCACCCATATGGCCACATTTTTTCTCAGACGCCAGTTGATCCTCAAAATGAACCCCTGCGGCGCCTGCCTCAATATAGGATTGGGTAATCTCAAAGGCATTGAGAACACCGCCAAATCCAGCCTCACAATCAGCAACAATCGGCGCTAGCCAATTTACTGATGTTGAGCCTTTTTCCAGTCGCTCAATCTGATCGGCGCGGCGCAAGGTATTATTAATTTTCTTGGCGAGTTCAGGCCCAGAGTTTGCCGGATAGATCGATTGATCAGGATACATATGCCCCGACATGTTGCTATCAGCGGCAACTTGCCAGCCGGATAGATAGATCGCCTTTAGCCCGGCACGAACTTGCTGCAATGCCTGATTGCCGGTTAAGGCACCTAGAGTATTGACATAATCTTCTGTCTTGAGAAGCTCCCATAACGTGTCAGCACCTCGGCGGGCGAGCGAATGTTCAATCTCAACCGTTCCTGAAAGTCGTTCGACATCGGCAAGAGTGTAATTTCTGGTCACTCCATCAAAGCGACCTGCTGGTGCCTTTGTTCGCGTTTCAAATATATGTGTTTCGTTTGCCATGACGTCTCTCCTTTTTGTCGGCACAAGCAATATGAAAATTGCTTCTAAAGGAGAAATTAGCCACATTTTGTGAATATGCAATGAAAATAGTGTAGATGTGTTACTTGTAAAGATTTACAGTTTACAATTATCGGCAATCTAATATAAACGGCTGATAATAACGCCCGCGACCATGACCAAGGTTATCATGATTTTGGCGCGGCTGATGGTTTCCTTTAGCAGAAAGGCACCTAAGAACATGGCAAAAATGACTGATGTCTCACGCAATGATGAGACCAGCGCAATCGGCGCCTGAAGACATGCCCAAAGCACCATGACATAGGCTAAATATGACGCTAACCCGCCTATCCAAAAGACTTTCCTGCCATCACGAACAAGCCTTCGCATCGCATCCCTGTGAAAGCTCATGCTATAAATCAGCATCAGCATCACATTGAGCATCGTTGAGCTGCTATAAAATAGCAACGCATCGCCAGTTAGCCGCGACCCTAACGCATCCACCATCGAGTAACTGGCAATAAACATGCCGGCAAAACAGGCAAGAATTAGCCCTTTTGGCCCGTCTTGATGCAGCCGAAATTGCATAAAGCCCAAGGTCATCATAGACAGTGAGATGATGATAATGCCGGCAAACTGTCCGCCGGATAGCATATCCTGACCTATAATCAGCGTCACTATTGATAAAATGAGCGGCGATAAGCCGCGCGCAATCGGATAGATATTGGATAGCTCGCCAAAGCGGTAAGCGTTCATCAGAAACACCTGATAGCCAACATGCAAAACAGCACTCGCCAGTAAAAATGGCACGGCTTCACGCCCTGGTATGCCAAGATATAAAATGCCCAGAATAGCAAAAGGCGTATGTCCTGCGGTCATGGCGATCATGGCCATCACTTTGTCAGTATTGCTGCGCACCAAGAAGTTCCACCAAGCATGCAAAAACGCTGCCGATAGAACAACTATGATGACAGTGTTATCCATATCTGATCACCCTATCCAGCAAGCCTGATCCAGAAAACTGACGAGGGTGATGGTGATGGAGTCTATAAAGATAAATAAGGTTTGGCCTTTTGCGCATTTTCTTTCACAGCCTTATCAGCGTTAATCGTACCATCATTTACAAAACTTTCATGATTTTCAATAAGCTCATCCGGATGATAAAGATAATTGACCATGATCCCCAGCGATTGTTTGATGCCGCGCGCCGATGTGTCCGCATCCTCATGCAATTGATGTACCCGCGCCCCATTGCTGAGATGAAACCGCGCCACCGGATCAACAGGCATGCCATTACCGCGTTTGGCAAGGCTAAGATAAGCGGCGGCAAGCGGCTTTCTTAGACCAATATGATCAGTCGCTAGCGTCAAGACATTCTGTAACTCACCATCTTTTTCAACGGCTGGTAATGCCGCTAACCATTTGGTAAATCCGGGCAATGGCGATAGTGTCAGATAATGTTCTATGCGCGGATAATCATGCTTTAATTCTTCGACAACCGTCTTGATCAGGGCATTGCCAAATGAAATGCCGGCAAGCCCTTTCTGGCAATTTGAAATAGAATAAAAGACCGCGTAATCCATATCCTCCACTGACGTGACATCGCTATCTTGCGCTAAGATGACTTGCACCGAGGATGGCAGATGATCCATCAACGCCACCTCAACAAAGATCAGCGGCTCATCTGGCATAGCCGGATGAAAAAAGGCAAAGCAACAGCGATCCGAAGGCTCTAGCCGCCGCCGCAAATCATCCCAACTGCTAATCTCGTGAACGGCTTCATAGGAAATAATTTTTTCCAAAACAGCCGCCGGACTAGACCAGCTAATCGGCCGCAACATCAGAAACCCGCGATTAAACCAGCTTAAAAACAGATCACGCAGATCAATATCTATCACCTCAAGCTCCCTATGCGACGGGATCAGTGATAATAAATCTGCCCGCATATTGACCAGATCAAATGTCGCATCAGGGGCTTCATTGAGGCGCCGAAAGAATTGCCGCCATTTCGGTTGCGCTGACTTAATAAACTCCCCATACCTATTGGCATCATGCTTATCTGTATAGGCGTTTAATGCGGTTTTTACATCGCTACTATTGAAATCCATATCGGCTAAGATGAACTGAAAATAAGCCAGCTTGGCGGCATCATCCAGCATCCGATATTGGTTAAGTATCTGCCGCGCTATGGTCGCGCCTGAGACCTCACCCTTGGCTGAAAGCAAATCCGATGATAGCGCTTTAATATCACTATCTGAGCTGGCATAAGAGGCCAGAAACCAGTTTGTCGGCCTGAATAGATTACCCAGAATATAAGAAATCGTTGCCATATTATCCCCACCCAAAGGCAATAAAAAAAACTAATAATATTTAAGATTATTTTTGATCTTATGTTGCCAATATTACAAGCAAAATATTCACCAAAAATCTATTCAGAGCCGCCCAAGCATGATTTGCGTCGCTTGGGTTAGCCGCTCTACCCATGTCTTGATACCGGCTTCGGAACGCAGCTGATCGTTGCGTATCTCAATCAGCAGATGGGCAATACCTCGCGGTTCAGCATATTGCGTGACAAACCAATCCGTATCTTCGGTGACCTGATAGGGAACATTAAAGCCGATATGTAAATCAGGCTCNGATGCCGCCAGTATTGCTGCCATCTGTTTGGCATATTGCTTCCCCTCACGGTAAAGCAAGCTCATATCCCACGGCCGCTTCTCACCGTCCATTTCGGGGGTGAAGCTATGGATGGATATCGTCAAAGTGATATCCTGACGCGCCATATGACGCTGGCAAANGGCATCATAGGGCATGAAAATATCTTCCACCCGCGCCGCTTTTTCTGCCGCTGTCAGCCCGTGATTGCCGGGGATCGGAATATGGTCACTGTCTTGCCTGATCGATTGCGCTGATAGCGGCCGCCGATTACAATCAATGAGCAGACGGCTATAATTCTGCCAGATAAAGCCTGCCCCCAAATGCTCGGCTAATCCTAACGCCACCGCTTTGGCGCCAATATCCCATGCAATATGCTGTTCTGCCAGATCAAGCTGCGGGTCAAGCCCAAGTCGCCCCAATGATTTTGGTATGGCTAGACCGGCATGCTCACATATCAGCAAGAGCTGTGGGCAATATGTTGGCGGCAGATATTCCGCTACTGGTGGATCATCTGCGCCGATAAGTGGTGTCATATCATCACGTTGATATATCGCATAAGGGCGAGCAGATCAGCGCTTGATCAGCCGCCATACCATTGGAAACAAGATCATAGCCAGAGCAAGTTTAATCAAGTCGCCAATAATAAAGTTGCCAAACCCAAATGCCAGAATAACATCAAAAGAATATTTTTCTCGCAACATAATGTTAAGCCAGATCAAACCGGGGACATAAAGCACCAGATTACCAGCTAGCATAGCAAGCCCTGTTCCCACGTCACTGCGATCCCAGCCACGTTCAGCCAGCCAACCTGTCACATAAGCCGCCCCAACAAAGCCAATCAGATAGCCAGCGGTTAGAATGGTGCGCGGATCCCACCATGTCCGCATTTCTGCGAAAACAGGGAAATAGAGACCTTCAAGACAGTAAGCAATAGCCGCTAATGCCCCTAAACGTGACCCAAGCGCCATCCCAACAATGAGAACAGCAAACGTCTGACCAGTAACAGGCACCGGACTGGATGGTAAGCGAAATGCACATTGCGCCATCAATGCAATGAACAGGCTGCCCGCCAGCACCATCAATGCCTGCCTTAACAGCAAATTGTTAGCAAACAGATTAGGGAACACCTGCTGAGATAAAGTCGGATAAGTCGCTGGTGACGTATTCATGTTCATTTCCTTTCACAAAGCATCATGTCAAATAGGATGACGGCATNAGGCTAATCGCCGTCACTTCCAAAGTAAAGTCGAATAATATCATAATAATATAGTAAAAATTGAGGTTTGAAAATGACCTATCGCCATTCACCCCATCTCTCCCTAATTCCATCATGATCCGATCATGATCTCATATGGCGGTTAATACCACGCATCTGGCAATTCACTTTTGCGCCTGTCAACAAAATCAGCCAGCGCCTCACGGATCGCAATATCCATTGGCGGCTCTTCATAATCTGCCAGCATCTGCTTCCATTTCTCATATGCCCGAACGCGCATATCTTTTTCCCCGCGCTCTTCCCAGCTTTCCACATTTTCACTATCGCTTAATTGCGGCTCATAAAAGGCGGTGGAATAATTCCGCATCGTATGCGCCGAGCCTAGAAAATGACCACCTGCCGCCACCTCATCATAGGCATCTTTGGCCAGCCCCTCATCACTGGTATCAAGCCCTTGAGCCAGCAGTTTTTGATAGCTGCCTAATCGGTCTGCATCCATAATCAGCTTTTCAAAGCCAGCACATAATCCGCCTTCCAGCCAGCCCGCCGAATGCAGAACATAATTTGCCCCTGCCAGCATCGTCGAATGCATGGAGTCGGCGGATTCATAGGCGGCCTGAGCATCCTCAATTTTTGAGGCGGTAAGTGAGCCGCCACAACGTAACGGCAATCCCACCCGCCGCGCTAATTGACCAATAGCATAATTCGACATCACAGGTTCAGGCATGCCGAATGTTGGCGCCCCTGATTTGAGCGACATAGAGGATAAAAAATTACCTAAAACAAACGGCGCCCCAGCATGAACAAGCTGCGCATAGGCACATGCCATCATCGCTTCTGCCATGGCTTGTGCAATACTGGCGGCAGTCGATACAGGCCCCATAGCGCCCGATAAAATAAACGGCACAACAATAATCCCTTGACCACGGCCACAATAGACGCGGATCGCTTCTGTCACCACCTTATCAATCAGTAAAGGTGAGTTCGTATTAACATTTCCTAAAATGACACAGTGCTTATCCATCACCTGCCTGCCAAATACAATTTCTGCCATATCAACGCTATCTTGCGCTCGGCTCATTTCTGTGATTGCCCCAAGATGCGGCTTATCCGATAAGGTCATATGCGCCAGCACCATATCAAGATGCCGCTTACTGACCGGGATATCGCATGGCTCACAGGTGACAAAGCCGCCATGATGCAGATATGGATGCAAATACGTCAGCCGCACCAAATCACGAAAAGCCGCAATATCTCCATAGCGGCGACCAGCTTCCAGATCACGGACAAAAGGCGCTCCGTAAACTGGCGCAAAGACTTGATGCACGCCCCCGATAACCACTGATTTAGATGGATTTCGCGCGAGTTGTGTGAACTCAGAAGGGGCTTTCCGGCAGAGATCACGGATCCAATCCGCCGGCGCCCTAACAATATCACCATCTATTGTTGCGCCTGCTTTTTTCCAGAGCGCTAGCGATGATGGATCATCCCTGAAAGCGATACCAACATCTTGCAATAGCCAGTCAACNTGACGTTCTAATGTTTCGATCTGAGCCATNTCAAGAGGATCAAAAAACGGCAGGTTGCGGCTGATATATGGCATTGCAACGGCGTCTTTTATGCGCTCATGTCTCGCCCGTGATGATGTTCCACGTCTAGCCAACCTTCCCCCCATATCTATTAGCAAGAAATGTACAGTAATGTATATTGTGGAGCAATCCCATCGCTGATGACAAGTCCATTTTTACACCTGCCATCATCTACCTGCCATGATCTACCTGCCATGATCTACCTGCCATAATTTACCTGCCATGATCTATTACTTCCTGCACTCAGGGGGCTGTATGGCATATCTCATGCAGATTTACCTTTTGATAATGATATAACCTGATATAAATCTGTTGCCGTTTTTATCCTGTTTAATTTTATATTTGGAAGCATACCAAACATGAGTAGTCAGCCAGACCCTAATNNTGATGNTCATAAGGATGTTGTCATTATTGGTGCTGGTGCGGCTGGATTATTTGCGGCAAGTATCGCGGCGGCAAGAGGCAAATCCGTATTACTATTAGATCACCGGCAAAAGATTGGTGAGAAAATTCGGATATCAGGTGGCGGCCGTTGTAATTTTACCAATATGTATTCGCGCCCTGACAATTTTATTTCAGCAAACCCGCATTTCGTCAAATCAGCATTAGCCGGATATACGCCAGATGACTTTATCGCCCTTGTTGAACGCTATGGCATTGCCTTTCACGAAAAGAAATTTGGCCAATTATTTTGTGACGAAAGCGCCCAGGATATCATTGACATGCTGTTAGCGGAATGCCGCCGCTATGATGTGAAAACGGGGTTTGGCAGGACGATCAAAAGCATCAATAAGCAGGCTGATCAGTTCACGGTTATGACAGACACAGATACTATCACCGCACCAGCCGTGATGATAGCAACAGGCGGCTTGTCCATCCCCAAGATTGGCGCGACTGGATTTGGCTATGATATCGCAAAGCAATTCGGCATGGATATCATTGAGCCACGGCCAGCGCTCGTTCCCATGACCTTTACTGACACGCTCAAATCCCTTTGTGCAGAGTTATCTGGTCTATCGGTGGAGGCGCTTGTTAGTTATGGCAATACTCAATTTGCCGAGGGGTTATTATTCACGCATCGTGGGTTAACCGGGCCTTCTATTTTGCAAATCTCATCTTATTGGCACGAAGGTGAGGCGATTAATATTGATCTGGTGCCTGATCACCGCATGGCTGATGCGATGATCAAAGCCAAGCACAGCCACCCAAAACAGATCATTCAAACGCATCTATCCCAATATATGCCAAAGCGGCTAGCGCAGGAGTTATGCGCGCATCATCAGCTCTCAGGGCGGCTCGCCGATATTCAGAACAAAGCCCTAACAGCGATAGGTGAGCAGATTAATCATTGGCGCGTTAAGCCTGCCGGAACTGAGGGCTATCGAACGGCGGAAGTCACGCTTGGCGGTGTAGATACGGCGCAATTATCATCACATGACATGCAGTCTAAAACCTGTACGGGGCTTTATTTCATTGGTGAGGTTGTTGACGTAACTGGCCACTTGGGCGGACATAATTTTCAATGGGCATGGTCATCAGCCTATGCCGCCGCTAGCAGAGTATAAATCTGTCAAATCGGCAAGGATAAAAATGCCAGCTTAGCGCTTATATCAAGCCTGACCAAGCTGGGCTAGACTAGACTGGGCCAGACCGGGCTAAGCAGGGCTAAGCAGGGCTAGATTAGGCTAAGCTGGCTTTTTATCGCATTCGGTTTAGCCAAAATGAAGGGTTTTGACTTCCTGATAATCCTCAAGCCCATGCAAGCCGCCCTCACGGCCATTGCCTGATTGCTTATAACCGCCAAAAGGTGAGCCATAATTAAAGCCGCCCCCATTGATATGAACAGCTCCTGCCCGCAACTGGCTTGCCACCCGTTCAGCGCGATCAGCATCACCTGTTTGCAGATACGCAGCAAGGCCATATGGCGTATCATTAGCGATAGCAATCGCATCATCCTCATCCTCGAACGGAATGATGACCAGAACCGGGCCAAAGATTTCTTGCCGAGCGATATCCATATCATTGCTGACATCGGCAAATATGGTTGGTTTAACAAACCAGCCTTTATCAAAACCATCGGGGCGACCTGTGCCACCAGTTAACAGCTTAGCGCCCTCATCAATACCTTTTTGAATCATGCCTTGGACGCGGTCGAATTGTATCTGATCAAACAGCGGGCCAATATGATCACCATCCTGGCTTGGGTCGCCTACACTCTGGCCTTCGGCGGCGGCTTTGGCAATCGCCAGCACCTCATCATAACATGACCGTTCAACCAGCAGACGAGTTGGCGCATCACATGACTGACCTGTGTTATACATACATTCCAGCACAGATGCTTTTACCTTATCCTCTAAATCACAATCAGCAAAAACCAGATTTGGTGATTTACCGCCTAATTCAAGCGTCACGCGCTTCACGGTTTCAGCAGCATCTTTGGTCACCGCAATACCGGCACGTGTTGAGCCAGTAAACGACATCATCTGAATATCTTTGTGCCGTGACATCGCCGCCCCAACCGTTGGGCCTTCGCCTTGCACCAGATTAAAGACGCCAGCAGGATATCCGGCAGCATCAACAATCTCAGCATAAATTGCGCCAGATATCGGCGTATGCTCGGATGGCTTAAGCACGCATGCGCACCCTGTGGCAAGAGCGGGGATGACTTTCAATGTCACCTGATTCATTGGCCAGTTCCATGGTGTGATCAGACCGCAAACGCCTATCGGCTCACGCATCATGACATCGCCATTAGCCAGCGTCTCGCGTGTGTCCTGGGCGCTAAGAGCATCAATAAAGCCCTGCAAATGTCCAATAGCGGCATCGGCTTGCGCGTCTCTGGACATGGTCATGGGGGCACCCATTTCGGTGCTCATCGCCTCAGCCAGATCATCAAAGCGAGCTTTCGTTGCCGACATCAAAGCATGCAGCAAATCAAGCCGGTCTGATTTTGAGGTTTTAGAAAAATGCACAAAGGCGGCATTAGCAGCAGCAACAGCGCGGTCAACATCGTCCTCATTGCCTAGGATAATAGTGCCAATTTGTGCCTCAGTGGCCGGGTTCAAGACGTGAAACTCCGTTGTACTGATCGGGGTTACCCATTCTCCGTCCACGTAATGTTTTGTTAAATCCATGACTACCTATCCTTCCCTATCATCTATCAGATGCTACTATGTATTTTTGTGATATTAGCCTACGTATGGTGATGTTGATATGTCAAGATGTGACGTTAGGACGGCGCTGATTTCAGCCAATAAATCATTGTCTTCACGACATCGTTATTTGATGGACATTACATTGCGCCTATAAAATAACAAACTTCATGAAGAATAATGGTGATCGGGGCCTGATATGGATACTACCGCCGGACATCGCCGTGACCTTTGGATAGGTATTCTGTTCATGGGAATTGCGGCGGCGCTGTTTCCGGTGAAAGATGCGTTTGTCAAGGCGGCATCGGGATCAATCACACCAGTTGAAGCGACACTGGTTTATTATTTTACTCAAGGCGTGATCACTTTGCTCTGGTCATTAGGGCTCAAAACCCGGCGGCGTTTTGGTCAGCTATTTATGTCCCTAAGACCGCTGTTTCTTATCCGGACTATGTTTCAGGTTCTCACTATCATTCTGTTTTTTATATCTATCCAAAACGCCAATTTAGCCGAATCGGTCATTCTCTTTACGTCCAATGCGCTGTTTTTGGTTGTGCTTTCATGGCTGATTTTGAAAGAAAGCATGAGCCTTCGTAAAATGGCCGTGACGTGCCTCGGCTTTGTCGGTGTTTTGATTGTCATGAGCCCGCATATCCACAGCTTTGGCAATGCTTATCTGTGGTATGCTTTTGCTTCTGCCTTTACATTTGCAATATATTTACTGACAACGAAGACGCTGGGCAAAACTTACCCGCCTCGAGAAATGCTTTTGGTTGATGGCGTTTTAGGCACATGCCTCTGCCTCATTTGTCTCTTGGTGTGGACGTTCATCACCAATATTGAGATCACCTTGATCGGGGCAGCGCCGCGATTAATTGGGTTTTTGGTATTGTCGGGGATGATCGGAACTGTCTCTGCGTTACTCGTTGTCATAGCCATGAAAAAGGCGCCAGCCTCAGTTGTTGCGCCGCTTGGTTATGTTGAGATCGTCAGTGCCGCCATCATCGGATATCTGTTTTTCAAGGAAACAATCGGCTTCACCACCATCATTGGGTGCATGATCATTCTTGGCATGTCTTGGTTGTCGGGCAGGATAGAGACGAGTAAGCCCTAGCCTTAACGCCCCTTCAATCGGCGACTTGGCTTAGCCTTGAAAGCCCGTCATGGACATTTGCCTTGAGCCTGATTTCTTCAAAATACAGCCGCAGACGTTGATTAAATCCATCAGGCGTGTTTAAGGCCGCGATCAAGTCATCGCTTGCCATTCCATTTAGACTAGAGGCAATGAGTTGACGTAAAAATGGCTCCGCCTTATTGGCGTCACCGCCATGCTGATCCACCCACTCTGCCGCCGCTGCGACCATGACCGCAACAGGTGACAAGATCGCCTGCGCCGCCAGAAAAGCATCACACTCGGCGCTATCCGTGATGGCAATAATGCTATCGCTATCCCCAAAGATACGCTCGACAGGCGCCGCATCACCCATCACCAAAATTGGCGACCCGCCACCAGCAATCGCCGGAAAAGGGATCATAATCGTCGTCGCCGGCGCCGGTGATACCAACCGCGCCAATGCATCCAGATCACAACCTGCCATCAAAGATATGATAATATGATCAGGGCGAAACCTAAGCGCGGTCAAGGCAGCCGCCGCCACATCATGATTAAGCGCAATAAACACAATATCGCTATGGTCCAGCACATGTTGATTTTCGGCGATAGTGATATTGGGGAACGCCTTGGCTAGACGCTGTGATTGCGCCGCGCTACGTTTGGATATGGTGATATCATGGCCAGCTTTAGCCAGCCCCGTTGCCACCGCGCTTCCTATATTTCCTATCCCCACGACACCACATCGCATGGCACTATCCTTATGGTTATGTTGCGGCATATGCTATTCTTCCTGTCATAGAGAATCGGGAAATGCCAACGCTTTCACTTGCCGGAATTGCCCTGTCTGAATGAGTTGATCCAAGACCCTGGCAGGCACTGGCGCATCCAGATAAAGCAAGCCGATCGCCTCGCCGCCTTCGGCTTCCCGGCCAAGGGTGAAATTAGCAATATTGCACCCACCTTCGCCCAAGGTTTTACCAAGAATACCAATAATCCCCGGCACATCTTCGTTAGCGGTATATAGCATATGTTCACCAATTTCAGCATCAATATTAATCCCCTTGATCTGAATAAAGCGCGGCTTGCCATCGCTAAAGACCGTTCCGGCAACAGACCGCTTAAAGCGTTCAGTGATGACCGTGACTTTGACATAGCCTTCAAAAACACCCGATTTGTCCTGATTGGTTGTACTGATATGAATACCGCGCGCCGCCGCAATAATCGGTGCTGAGACCATATTAACATCAGGATTAGCCGAACTCAGAACGCCAGCCATTAATGCTGAGCTAAGCGCTGGTATGTTCATTTCCGTCACCGCACCATCATAGAGAATATGAATGCTTTTGATCGGATCATCAGACATCTGACCAACAAAAGCACCAAGACTGCCAACAAGTTTCAGCCAAGGCGTCATGATCTTTGCCTCCTCAGCGCTAACAGACGGCATATTAATCGCGTTAGTCACCGCACCAGTGAGCAAGTAATCCGACATTTGCTCAGCAATTTGGAGTGCCACTTTTTCCTGCGCCTCAAGCGTCGCCGCCCCCAGATGCGGAGTGCAGACAACATTAGGCAAATTAAACAGATGATTATCCAGTGCTGGTTCTTCGGCAAAAACATCAAACGCCGCCCCAGCCACATGACCCGATGTGATAAGATCAGCAAGTGCCGCTTCATCAACCAGACCACCTCTGGCACAATTGATAATGCGGACACCGGGTTTGGTTTTCAGCATATTTTCTCTGCTAAGAATATTATCGGTTTGATCTGTTAGTGGCACATGCAGGGTGATAAAATCAGCACGTGATAACAGCTCATCCAGCTCAACTTTTTCAACCCCCATGGTTTTGGCTTTATCCTCGCTCAAGAACGGATCATAAGCAATGACGCGCATATTCAACCCTCTGCCGCGATTACAAACAATGCCGCCAATATTACCAGCACCGATGACGCCAAGCGTTTTATGTGATAACTCAACCCCCATAAAGCGTGACTTTTCCCATTTGCCCGATTGCGTCGAGGCATTGGCCTCAGGGATTTGCCGAGCCACCGCAAACATCATCGCGATAGCATGTTCGGCGGTCGTAATCATATTCCCAAACGGCGTATTCATGACGATGATGCCTTGCCGTGATGCCGCCGCCCGGTCAATATTATCAACGCCGATACCAGCGCGGCCAATGACCTTCAGCCGATCTGTTGCCGCTAGCAGCTTTTCCGTTANCTTCGTTGCTGAACGAATAGCAAGCCCGTCATAATTAGCGATAATTGCNCGCAGCCGGTCTTTATCTTTGCCAATATCAGGCTGATAATCGGCCTCAATTCCGCGCGTTTTGAAAATCGCAACAGCGTTTTCAGATAGCTTATCTGAAATAAGAACTTTTGGTGCCATCATGGCCTCCTTTATTGATCGTATGTATTAATAAAAATGTGATGCGAGGGGTGATGCCGTTAGCCAGCGGCTTCCATCTCAAGCGCATATGCCCATTCCAGCCATGGCAACATGGCGGCAATATCCGCTGTCTCAACGGTTGCCCCACACCATATTCTGATACCCGCAGGTGCCGCGCGATAAGAGCCAATATCAAAGGCTACGCGCTCATCCTCCAGCCGCTTGGTGACAGCTTTGGCAAAAGCTGCATCCCCTGCAACTTTGGGATGATTGAACGCCAGACAGACCGATGTTGTTGACCAGGTCGCAGGCTCATTGGCGAGGTTTTGAATGAAGTCTTTGCCCGCGACAAAATCCCAAACACATTGCGCGTTATCATGGCTCCGCTTGATCAGCCCATTGAGGCCGCCAAGCGACCGCGCCCATTGCAAAGCCAGCAGATAATCTTCGACCGCCAGCATGGATGGNGTGTTTATTGTGTCACCTTGAAAAATACCTTCGATCAGCTTGCCGTTTTTGGTGAGCTGAAAAATCTTTGGGATTGGCCAATCAGGGGTATAGCTTTCAAGCCGCTCAACCGCCCGTGGGGACAGGATAATCNTGCCATGCCCTGCCTCACTCCCAAGCACTTTCTGCCAGCTGAATGTTGTCACATCCAAACTATTCCAAGGCAGCCGCATCGCAAAACACGCCGATGTTGCATCACAAATGGTCAAGCCTTTGCGATCAGACGGGAATACCGTATTGTCAGGCACTCTAACGCCTGACGTCGTGCCATTCCATGTAAAGACAATATCGTGATCATAATCGAGCGCCTGCATATCAACAATATCGCCATAAGGCGCGGTAACAATATTGGCATCAAGCCGCAATTGCGCCGATACATCTTTAACCCAGCTCTGGCCAAAACTTTCCCACGCGACCATGGTAACAGGCCGTGCCCCCAATAGCGACCACATGGCCATTTCAACAGCACCTGTATCCGAGGCCGGGACAATCCCAATTCGATAATCGGCGGGAATCTCCAGGATCGCTCTGGTGTCTTCGATAGCTGCCTGTAATTTGGCTTTACCGCCAGCCGCGCGATGGGATCGGCCAAGCCAGGCACATCCAAGCTGATTGATATGATATTGCGGAAATTTGGGACAAGGCCCCGATGAAAAACGCGGATTAGCCGGCCGCGTTGCCGGTTTTGTGATACTCATGTTATCTATCCTTCCAGATAATCGCCTCTCGGTGGGGAGAGGTAGCCCACTTATGGTGATATAGATAATTAATCGCTTCCGCAAGCGCAAAATCAGCGTTATATCTGGACAATCCGCTTTGCAACTATGGATCATGATTGCGCGAAATGATGTTTACTGCGATTGTTATAGCCGGGTCAGGCAGGACACTTGATAGCAAAGCCATAGACAAGCTCTACCTTGACTGGCAAGGCCGGCACATGACAGAGCTAGCGCCATCAGAAGCGGTGATGTTTACACTAACGCATGTGCCAGATGATTTTGCGGCACGCTGGCAGGCATGGCAGCAGAATGGCGTTGATCTTAACCTATTGGCAGGCGCGCCATCACCAAAACGTATATTGGTTGCCGATATGGATGGCACCATGATCGAACAGGAATGTCTGGATGAACTGGCAGAAATGGCTGGTGTTGGCGTTTATGTNAAAGAAGTGACCGCTCGCGCCATGAATGGTGAGCTTGATTTTGAGGCAGCATTAAAAGAACGAGTAGCGCATTTAAAAGATCAGCCAGCAGGGATTATTAATCAGGTCATCAGCGAGAAGATTAGCTTAATGCCGGGGGGCAAAACCTTACTTGCAACCATGCGCACAAATGGTGGATATTCGGCACTTGTTTCAGGTGGATTTACGCCTTTTACCGGATATGTTGCCGAACAGCTTGGCTTTGATGAACATCACGGCAATGATCTGATCATTGCTAATGACGTCCTCATCGGTGCGGTGGCAGAGCCAATCAAAGGCAAGGCAACCAAGCAGCACATATGTGAGACGCTGTCGCATCGCCTTAACATCCCTTTATCTGAGATGATGGCTATCGGTGATGGCGCTAATGATCTGGATATGCTCCACATTGTTGGAATGGGCGTTGCTTTTCATGGCAAGCCGGCGGTTGCGGCGGCGGCGCGGTGGCGGATCAATCACGGTGATCTGACGAGTTTGCTATATCTGCAAGGGTATCAAAAAGCCGATTTCATTAACGCCTGAAACATTGGCGTCGCCATAAGATCAATGTTCAGCTGTTGAAGCGGCGGTGCTATAAATCTCAATTTGCAGACACGCCTCAACATGGTATAAAAGATTGTCGCTACATATATTGCCAATTTTATAATTTCAGCAGTTTTCTGAATATCTGCCGCGACCTTTTCGCTGTTTTGCTTGTGCAACATTGTTGGAAAACCGTTCCTCAGAAAACCTAATGGAGTTATAAAATGAGCTTACGCATTAATGATATTGTTCCCAATTTCAAGGCCAAAACCGATCAAGGGGATATTCAGTTTCATGATTGGATTGGCGATCAATGGGCGATCTTATTCTCCCATCCCAAGGATTTTACCCCTGTTTGTACGACAGAGTTTGGTGTTGTTGCTCAGCTCGCCGATGAATGGGCAGCATTAAATACCAAAGTGATTGGCCTGTCGGTTGATGGGGTTGATGAGCATAAAAGCTGGAAAATAGATATTGAAACCTATTCCGGTGCTTCGCCTGATTTCCCGATCATTGCTGATGCTGATCTGGTGATCTCAAAGCAGTTTGATATGTTGCCAGCTGATGCCTATCTCCCTGATGGCAGGACAGCCGCCGATTCGGCGTCCGTGCGGTCGGTTTTTATTATTAGTCCAGATAAAAAACTTCAGCTGACGATGACATATCCAATGTCTGTTGGACGCAATTTTGCAGAGATTTTGCGCGCGCTCAAAGCATTGCAAAAAACCTATGGCCATTCTATTGCGACACCAGCAAACTGGACAGAAGAACAGGATGTGATTATTGCCTTAACGCTTGATGATGCCGCCGCCAAGGCCAGGTTTGGTGATTTTGATGCTAAATTGCCTTACCTGCGCGTCACGTCAAACGCATAAATATACAAGAGGGTTGAGGTGGCGCGCCAGTCCTGATGCGTGACCTCAATCCTGCGCTTTATCGGCTGGCGGTTTACCCATAAGCGGTTTTAAGTGGTGATATCATCTTTAGGACGTTGAGCATCGAGCATTTCCCCATGCACAACGAAATACACTTGCTCTGCAATACTCGTGCAAAAATCACCAATACGTTCAATATTCTTGGCAATAAATAGCGCGTTTATTCCTGATGGGCTTGAGCCATGCTCGACCATATCACGATAAATGCTCTTATAGACCAAACTATGCAGGGCATCGAGTTCGACATCTGCTTCCCAGACCAGCTTTGCCTTCATCGCATCACGCCGCGCCAAGGCATCAAGAACATCTACCAGCAAGTCTTGCGCCATTTGCGACATTCCATCCAGCTTTTTCAGGATAGTTAAATTATTTTCTTCCCCGATCATCATATTGCGGCGTTTAATGATATTTTTGGAATAATCACCGATACGTTCAAGAAAAGAAGCAATTTTTGGGGCAATAATAATATGCCGCAAATCATTGGCTTGAGGCGAGCGGATAGCAATAATCTCTACCGTCTTGTTATAAATCTCCGTTTCAAGCGCATCAATCTTGCTGTCATTGGCAATCAGCCCATTTAGATCAACATCAATCTGTGCCATACCATCTATGACAGCAACAAACTGGCTTAATGCCTGATTTCCCATCCTGGTAGTAAGCCGATCAAGTTCTTCCAGGTCGTTGTCAAAAGCGGTGCTGATATGTCGCGACGTCATGTCTTTTCTCCTAACCAATCTTGCCCGAAATATAGGCTTCGGTTTGCGGGTCTGTAGGACGTGTGAATACGTCTTTCGTCTCACCATATTCTATCAAGTGACCAAGATGAAAATAGGCTGTTTTTTGCGAAACGCGAGCCGCTTGTTGCATTGAGTGGGTGACAATTATAATGGTAAATCGGTCTTTCAAATCATTGATTAATTCTTCGATAATTGACGTTGCAATCGGATCAAGCGCGGAACATGGCTCATCCATCAGCAAGACTTCGGGCTGAACCGCGATTGCTCTTGCTATGCAAAGCCGTTGCTGTTGGCCGCCCGATAATCCGGTTGCCGGATCATGCAATCGGTCATGCACCTCATTCCATAGCCCTGATCGTTTCAGACTGTCCTCAACAATATCTTCGGTTTCCGATTTGTTAGAAACCAGACCATGAATGCGCGGGCCATAAGCAACATTTTCAAATACCGATTTTGGAAATGGATTAGGTTTCTGGAACACCATACCAACCCGCGCCCGCAGAAAAACAGGATCAAGAGCCTGATCATTAATATTTTCATCACCCATCATAATATGACCGTCAACACGGCAAGATGGTATCACATCATTCATCCGATTAAAGCACCGCAGAAATGTTGACTTACCGCACCCTGATGGCCCGATAAAGGCCGTCCCCTGCCTATCCATAATATCAATATCAATGGCGTGCAAAGCCTGTTTCGTATCATAAAACACACTAACATCTGAGGCTGAAATTTTAACCGTATCGCTCATCTTTCACGCTTTCTCTAATACTTTCTACCATGTTTTCTCATACCGACGGCGCAGAATAACAGCCAGTAGATTCATTGAAATCAGAAACACTAACAGCACCATGATAGCCAGTGATGAGCGTTCATAAAATGCTCTCTCTGCGCTATCTGACCAGATAAATATCTGAACTGGCAAGGCCGTCGCTGGATCAGTGATTGAGGTTGGCACATCAACCACAAAGGCGACCATTCCAATCATGATGAGAGGGGCGGTTTCGCCTAATGCTTGCGCTATTCCGATAATCGTTCCGGTTAATATTCCGGGGGCTGCCTGCGGCAAAACATGATCAATCGCGGCTTGCATGCGTGACGCCCCAACCCCTAGCGCCGCATCACGGATTGATGTTGGAACGGCGCGAATTGAGGCACGGGTGGCGATGATAATTGTTGGTAACGTCATTAAGGCTAGCACCATTCCGCCAACCAATGGAGCCGATCGGGGCATATTGAAAAAGCCGAGGAATACCGACAAGCCAAGCAAACCAAAAACAATAGAAGGCACGGCGGCAAGGTTATTGATATTGACTTCAATAAGGTCAGTAACCCGCCCCGGACGAGCGAAATATTCAAGATAAATTGCTGCCATGACAGCAAGTGGCAAGGCCAGGATAATGGTCACTATCAATGCCATAGCAGAGCCAACAATCGCACCAAGAATACCCGAGCTTTCAGGTTCTCTTGAATCGGCGCTGGTGAAGAAGCCTGTATTGAAGACTTTTCTGATCTCACTTAGCTCTTTAAGCTCATTAACCCAGCCAATCTGCTTATCATCAAGGCGCCGCATTTTTTCGGGCAGCGAGGCATCTAGCCGCCCTTTCATATACATATCAACATCGTCTGATGTTTTGATCCAAAACATATTTTGATCCATCAGCTCAGGATTTTTTTCAATCTGCAGGCGCAATTCATAGCCAGCATTATCGGATACTAACTCCCCCAAACTGCGTTTATCCATCATGCCTGTGACTTCTGGAAACTTTTTGCGGAAAGCCTTTTTCACCAACCCATTCCAGTTAAAAACCCTAAGTCTTTTTGCATCAAGCTCACCATTCTCATCAACAAGCTCAGCTTTCGGAATATTCATTTCCACCTGTAACTCAGANTGAAGCANAGCCGTATAGCCGTTGAGAAATATATTNGAGATCAGAATCACCAAAAAACTAATAGCAATCGTAATCGCGGTCAGCCCTGCCCAGCGCAAGCGCCGTTCGGTTTTATGGCGCTTTTGTAAAGAGTGGCGAATAATGTCCTGGCGCTGCTGCGCTGTCATCATTTCTGCTGGATTATTCATAACGGCCACCGATNCTGCGCGACATGCTCAGCGCCGCAATATTTAAGCATAACGTCACAACGAATAAAGTGATACCTAGAGCAAAGGCGGAAAGCGTTTTGACCGAATCAAACTCAGTATCGCCTGTCAGCAACATGACAATCTGAACGGTGACGGTTGTCACGCTATCAAGCGGATTAGCCGTCAGTTGTGCGCTCNCCCCTGCCGCCATAACGACGATCATAGTCTCACCAATGGCGCGGCTGATCGCTAACAGAAACGCCCCGACCAAGCCCGGAAATGCCGCTGGTAAAACAACTTTGGTAATCATCTCACCGCGCGTACTGCCAAGCCCAAGCGCGCCATCACGCAATGACCGCGGAACCGCCGTAATGACATCATCAGACAGCGATGAGATGAAGGGAATGATCATGATACCCATCACCGCACCGGCGGCTAGGGCGCTTTGAGAGGAGACATCCAGCCCCGCAAATAAACCCAGATTGCGGATAAACGGGCCAATGGTAAGAGCCGCAAAAAATCCATAAACAACGGTTGGAATTCCGGCCAGAACTTCTAATGTTGGCTTAACATAATTGCGCACCCGGCGGCTAGCAAACTCCGCCATATAGATGGCCGCAAACAGACCAATAGGAACCGCAACCAACATAGCAATAAAGGCAATCAAGAGCGTNCCNGCCATCACAGGGATCATGCCAAATGAACCCGATGAGCCGCCAACATCCTCATCCAGAGCAGTTTCAACACCCTCACGCAAGGCAACATTTGGTGACCAATGCGTGCCAAAGAAGAAATCAATCGGATGATATTGCGTGAAGAACCGAAATGCCTCAAATGTCAGTGAGACGATAATGCCGATGGTTGTAAGAATGGCGACAATCGCGGCAAACGTGAATACCCGGCGCAGAAATCCTTCAAAGACAACCCTTGCTTTGAAATGTGGTTTAATGCGCGATATCGCGAACATGCCGCCGATTAGGCTGACCAAAATTACCGTCACATAGCGCAACGTGCTGAGCCGATCAGAAGCATCCCCATATTGATCAGCCAGACCGCGCATAACGTCATCTTCGGCGGCAATCAGACCTGATGAAATATTTTTAATCTGAGCAATTTTAAGATCAATGAAACTGCTCGGCAGATCAGGATATGCAGCAGAAAGGCTTTGAATGATGAATTGATTTTCAAGTGGTCTGGTAAAACTTGTCCAGATAATCAGCACAATAATAGCTGGGAAAAAAGCCCAAATAACAGCGTATCGCCCATAATAATAAGCTAGCGAATGTGGCTTGGATTGACTAGTTTGGATTTGCCCTGACAGGCGCCGTAGCGACAGAAAATAAATNCCCGTGGAGATAAGAATTAGCCATAACAGCGATCCAGTAAATGAGGTAAAAAATGCAGTCACGAGCTATTCTCATTTGAAAAAAAGTGTTGCCANTATCTAATGGCAACACTGTATTAAAGTCAATTTATTAGAGCGAGTTGCGAGCGTCTACCTGCTCTGCAAAGCTGTCTTCTGCAAGCGGCACCAGGCCAGCAGGGAACAGATAGCCATCCATGCCCATAGCTTTTTCTGAAACAAACTCAGAGATAAACTCTTTCATGCCAGGAACAACGCTCATATGTTGCTTCTTAACATAGAAGAACAAAGGCCGCGCACCAGGATAATCATATGATGCAATATTGTCGAAGTTAAGCTCTACCCCGTCAACGACAGAGGCTTGCACCTTGTCTCTGTTCTGGTCAAAGAATGAGTACCCAAAGACACCAAACATCTCAGGTCCAGCAACCAGCTTTTCGATAATCAGCGCATCATTTTCGCCCATTTCAATAGCCATACCATCTTCACGGAGGTTTTTATAACCNTTACCGTCAAGACCTAGCTTTTTCCAACCAGCTTTCATGAAAAGTGAACCCATCGCATCACGAGTACCTGAGGTTGGCGGAGGGATCATGATAGAAATTGGCTGATCAGGAAGTCCCGCAGACTCACCACCCATATTGGCGACAAAGGCATCTACCTCTGCCCAGGTTGAAAGCATATTTGCTGACATCGCCGCGTTTGAAACATTTGTTTTACCGCCGCCTGGAAGCTCAGCTGCCAGCGCTGCTGCGATATGCGCAATTGAGATTTCAAAATTGGCAGATGCGTTTGAGTTAGAAAAGGCTAACCCATCATTACCAACAATAAACTCCTGAAACTCAACACCATTAGATGCACAAAGCTCAGCTTCACCAGACTTCATGGCACGTGATGCGTTTGTGATATCAGGATGTTCAAGACCAACACCAGCACAGAACAACTTCATGCCGCCGCCAGTACCTGTGGATTCGATAACTGGAGTTTTGAAACCACTGCTCTGACCAAACTTTTCCGCAACAATAGTTGCAAATGGATAAACTGTTGATGAGCCGACAATAGAGATTTGATCACGAGCATGAGCAACGCCAACCAGTGATACTGACAATGCCAAACCCGCTAATATATGTGAAAACCGCATGATAAACACTCCTATAAATATTGTGTAACAATTCTTATAAGTGGGATTTATTTCACTAATATTGCAGTATAAATCTTTTTTGAAATTTATTTATTCAGGCTCACGCATAGCGTAACCACTGCCGCGCACCGTCCTGATAAGGTCAGGGTGATTTTTGCCCTGAGGATTATGATTGAGCGCTTTTCTCAATCGGCTGAGATGAACATCAACCGTCCGATCCTCAACATAAACCCCATGCCCCCATACATGATCCAGCACCTGTAATCGGCTAAACACATTGCCCGGACGTTCTAATAGTAAGGACAGAATGCGAAACTCTTTAGGCCCTAGATCAATGCGTTGGCCATCCCGTTCGACAATTTGCTTATTGGGATAAAGTTTAAGATCAGCAAAGGCAATGACGTCCCCCATTAACATCGGCCGCGTTCGCCGCAACACCGCACGCACACGGGCGACCAATTCTTTTGGGGAAAACGGCTTGGTGATATAATCATCAGCGCCAACATCCAGCCCCAATGTCCGATCGCCTTCTTCGCCTCTCGCACTAAGCATGATCACAGGTATTTGATTAGTTGCCATAATCCCGCGCAAAGCTCGGCAGACATCAATCCCTGACATATTCGGCATCATCCAGTCGAGGATAATAATATCAGGCATAGTCTGTTCGGCCAGGTCCAGGGCTTGCTGCCCATCCTGGGCTTGGCTTACAGAAAATCCGGCTTGTTCCAAATTATAGGACAATAATTCTAGCTGATGCGGTTCATCGTCAGCAATTAATACGCGGATGGTCATATGTTTCGCCTTAATGAAATCGTATCCATTATTATTTTATGAATCGTTATATTACACTACCTTATCGCTTGATTGTTTCAAAATTATGACAAATCTGATGACAGTGCTATTGAAGCATTATTGGGCGATAGGAAGGATAACACTAAATACTGTCTTTTCGTTTAATGTACTTTTGATGATCAGCTCACCCCGATGCTTATTAATAATGTGCTTGACGATGGCAAGACCTAACCCTGTTCCACCCATTTGACGTGAGCGGCCTTTATCAACACGATAAAACCTCTCTGTTAAGCGGGGGATATGTTTTTCCTCAATGCCTTCGCCTTGATTAATGATGTTAATTGTCAAAGTATCATTGGCATCATTATTAAGCATATCGACAGATATCGTTGACCCTGGGAAGCTATATTTAATCGCATTATCAATCAGATTGTGAAACACCTCTGTCATCGCATCGGTTTCACCCAGAATGATTGGCGCTTGCCCGGTATTCTTTCGCCTGTCGGTAAATATAATCTCACGTCCTGTTTCTTGAACCCGTTTGGTCAGTGATACAATCACAGACTGAACGATATTTTCAATGAACACTCTAGCCATTGGAGCAATATGTTCTTCGTTTTCCACCTTGGCAAGAGACATCAAATCATCAATCAGCCGCGACATTCGCTTCGCCTCATCTGCCATGATGCCGAGAAATCTGTCGCGCGTTTTAGCCTCCATATCATCAGAGCTTTGCATCGTTTCAACAAACCCAATGAGGCTGGTTAATGGTGAGCGCAACTCATGGCTAACATTAGCAATAAAATCNCGGCGCATTTTTTCCAGGTTATGTTGCAGTGTCATATCCATCAGCAAAATGATGACCGTCGCCTCATCTAAATAAAGCATACGGCCACGCAACTGCCGAAATCGGTTAGCCACCGAAAACCCTGATGGCGTTGTTGTGAACTCAATAATTTTCCTGGTCGTAATAGCGCTATGAAAATCTTCTTTTAAATCTGTGTAAGTCAGCCTTTGGCTAAGGTTGGAGCCGATCAGATCATCACCAAGCAAACTTATCCCTGCCGCGTTGGAATGCATAATCGTCATGTCATGATTAATCTCAAGCAGCACATCATCAATGAGCGAGCCTAACAGCGCCATAAGCTGGCTTTTGGCTATATCATTATGAACTTCGCTATCATCCTGCATGTTGCATGAGCCATCTATGAATTGTTATCAAGCGTTGGGAATTGTTATCAAGCGTTGGGCAAACCATAATACTGATAGTTATCTGTGGCAATATCACCATGCCAAATATAGACAGACATAAAGGCGTTATCCTCAGTTCGAGTGGCATGCGGCATCATGGATGGATGATAGGATCGCTGGCCTGAGCCAAGGCTAATATAATCTGCCGTATCATGTTTCCACGATGCTCTGCCCGCCAACATGATAAAAGTTTCTTCTGCTGGATGGGTGCGGATACCATATTCTGAATGAGGCAGTATGCCATAAAGCCCAAGCCGAATATCCGATGACGGCACCAAACCATCTGGCCCCAACAATTCGACATGTGCCTTAAAATCACTATGCTGTTTATAGAGTGGGTCTTGTGAGGTTTCTGGCGGCGCCCATTGAAACGGCATAGCCGCAATATCCTGACAGATCGGATGCGCATCAGGCTGTGCCATGACCTCAAGAAAAGCATCAGCCAGCGGCGGCGTTTGCCCTAAAGCATGTGATGATAAAGGAAAATCAACATCAGCATCAGCCGCAAGCAAGGCCTTGATTGCCTGCGCTTCAATAGGGGTTTCGGCGGAAAACACCGTGCTTAATGCTTTGAAGAAACGACTGAGTGACATGCGCCATTACTCTTTTCTAATCACTACTTAATCCTTAATTGGGCAAACCCATAGGTCAAGTTCTTTTATTACTTATGATTAACTCACATATTTAACAAAAGATGCGGCCAAAAAGGGATTAGCCTTTTTTCACCAGTTCATAAACCGCAGAATCAGTAAGGGTCAGTTTCCATTGTGGATCAACAACTATGGTTGTTGTTTCTTCTTCCAAAATGGCAGGGCCTTCGATCTGATCACCGGCACCAAGTTTTGAGCCATCATAAATCGGCGTATCTATCCGTGTTCCGTCACTGCTGAAGACAACGTGGCGGCTGCCAGTTTTGGCGCTTTCCGCCCCCTTGCCTTTGGCTTGCTTCATGCGCGCAGGCCGTTCAATCTTGCCAATAATTGTGCTTTCAACATTAACCACTTCAATAGCACTATGACGTTCTGAATACATGTAGAGTTCTTCATGTCTGATATGGAACGCTTCTTCGAGTGTTTTTAGCGATTCTGGCGTGATATCAAAAGCATCAACCTCAACCGTACATTCATGAACTTGCCCTGTATAGCGCATATCCAATGTCCGCGTGACATGAATATCGTCTTTGCTGAAGCCGTCTTTATTGAGCTGGTCATAGCCTTTATTTTCAAGCCCATCAAACAGACCCTGTAACTTGCTTGCGACATCCTCGCTATCTAATCGGAACGGCGCTGGCGCCATGAAATTATACTTCACATCAGAAATAATCTGACCATAAGCACAAAGACCAGATGCTAGTTTTGAGATAAGGATACGATTAATCCCGATCTCATTAGCGAGGGCGGTGATATGCGCCCCTGTCGCACCACCAGCCCCCATCAAGACAAAATCTCTGGGGTCATACCCACGTTCAACAGAAACGCGGCGGATACCATTAACCATATTGTTGTTAACAATGGTGAACATGCCATAAGCAGCCCGTTCAAGAGATAACCCTAATGGATCAGCAACCTTTGATGTAATCGCTTGATTGGCGCGATCTTGATCAAGCTCAAGGCGGCCACCAACCAGACCTTTAGGGCTGAGATATCCTAGCACCAGATTAGCATCTGTTGTTGTTGGCTGCTCCCCGCCTTTGCCATAACAAGCAGGGCCNGGTTNTGAGCCTGCGGATTGCGGGCCCATTTGCAACAGACCCATTTCATCAATCCAGCCGATTGAGCCGCCACCCGCACCAAGTGTTTCCACTTGAATCATGGGAATACCAATCCGGTAGCGCAAGAAATCAATATTCTTATTTACATTCGCCTTACCTTCATGGGCGAGCGTAATATCAAAAGATGTGCCGCCCATATCAATGGTGATAATATTTTGATCCTGCCACGGCTCAGCAATGAATGTTGCGGCTTGCGGAGCTGATGCAGGCCCTGAATTAATCGCGTAAACAGCTTGTTCAGCAACCGTTGACCCTAACGCCAAGCCGCCATTAGACTGAAAAAACCGCACTGGCTTATCAGCGCCTAATGACTGAAAATACTCATCAATAGCACCAACATAATTTTGCAGGATTGGCGCCAGATAGGCATTGACCAGTGCCGTCGATGTTCGCGTATATTCGCGCACCTGTGGGTATAGCTGGCTACCAACAGTCAGATGCACATCTGGCAACATTTCACGGACAATCTCGGCGGCGCGCTGCTCATGTTCGGGATGCAGAACCGACCACACAAATGATACAACCACCGATTCAACCGCCTCTTTCTTGAACACCTCACAAGCGGCGCGAATGTCATCTTCGTTAAGTGGGGTCTTAACCTCACCTGTTGAAATAACGCGCTCATCCACCCCTTTACGCAAGTATCGCGGGCTTAACATCACCGCCGGCGGATAGTCAGGGTCATAGCGATATCCATCCTCTTTATGGCCGAGACGGATTTCTATTGAATCTTCATGACCTCTGGTGCAGATCAATCCGGTTTTTGCCCCGTTATGGGTGATTAGCGCATTCAAGCCGACGGTTGTTCCATTGATACAAAGATCAGATTGTGACACTAATTCTTTGGCAGAAACACCAGCTCGCGCCTCGATCTCTGCCAAGCCGTTTTTAATGGCTAATGTGGGATCATGTGGGGTTGATAGAACTTTAAAGATTTGCACATCACCATCTGGCCTGGACAGAATAAAATCTGTGAATGTGCCGCCAGCATCAATCCCTAATCTATATTTTTGTGCCATGATAGTTTCTCCTATTAGACGCGCTTGGCGCGTAAAGCCTGAGTCGCGGCGTTATCAATTTCGAGCTGTTCAAAGTTTGAAAAAACAACGCCATAATCCAACTCAGCACCTTTTTTGCTGACTAAGCCGTTTCTAACATCTGCAACAACGCGATTAATATCGCGCTCAAAGGAATTGCCAAAGCCGCCGCCGCCAGGGTTCATATTAGCGGCTTTTTCACCGGGCATAATCTGTTCAATCACATTTTCCTTAATGATGGTTTCCTTGCCATCACGGGTNATCCGCAGGCGTCCAACTTTCGCCTCAACAAACTCAGACTTAGCACCACCAGCGCCCATGGCAGGGATACGGCGGCCTTCACCAAATGTAATCATGGTCATCGGTTTATCGAGCGGCTCGACTTCCCAACATGTGCCTGACCCGCCTCTGAACTTACCTGCACCGCCTGAATCTTCCATCAGTGAATAGCGGTGGATGATGATCGGATACGAATATTCAAGCATCTCAATATCGCCTGATGTTAGCGCCCCAAAACAACATTCAGGGCCAACAGCATGCCAGCCATCCTGCTCAGACGTAGCCCCAGCACCAGAAATGATTGAGGCCAGAACCATCGTTACATATTCTTCATCATGGCGCGTATCCCAACCCGCAATGTTACAGCCATTAGCATGTCCCCATGACGCCGATACTTTATCAGGAGCAGCCTTTTCAAAAGCCAGACGCACCGCATCGGTCAGCGTTTCCATCGGCGTTGTTGTACAATTGGCGTGAGGCGCCGGAGATTTAGCGTTACATAATGTCCCCTTTTCGCCCATATCAACACTAATACAGCGATAAAGACCCTCATTATAAGGTGGCGGTAATTGCGCAAACATCATAAGCCCCAGATACACCCCTGAATAGGAATTGCCCTCATAGGAATTGATGAAATATGGCACCTGTGGCGGGCTATCAATAATGATATGACAATTATCACCTTTGATCGTAACCTCAGCGGTAATTTCCATATCGCCAAAGCCATGGCCAGCATCTTCTAATATTGCCATGCCATTATAAGTGCCATCTGGCACCTTCTTGATCATNGAGCGCATATGGTTTTCAGCCATAGCTAAAAGCTCATCAATGCAATCCTGAACAACTTGCTTGCCATATTTATCCAATAGGGCGATTAAGTTTCTGGCACCGACCTTACAGGCGCCTATCAATGCGTTAAAATCACCTTCTTGATCGCGTCTGGCGCGCATATTTGTAAACAGCATGTTGAGAATGTCATCTCTTGGCACCCCTTTATCCCAAATCTTGATTGGCGGAATGCGTAAGCCTTCGGCATAGATTTCTGTTGCCGCCGGATTATAACCTGCTGGAACAGGGCCGCCAATATCCGTCAAGTGACCTTTACAGACTGTCCAAAAAACCAGCTCACCATGATAGAATACCGGGTAATACATACAGGTATCAATGATATGTGACCCGGCATAATCCGGATCATTATGCAGAACCAGATCACCCTCGCTAATCTGGCCGTCGAAAAACTTGTCAACGGCTTTCATCGCCGGAATAAGTGACCCCAGATGAATAGGGATATCCTGACCTTGCAAAATCATTTCCGGTTGATGATTAAATAAAGCAGTGGAGTAATCATGAGCTAGATTAAACACACTTGATCGTGCTGTTTTTTCTAACGTCAATGTCATTTCGCGTTGGGTTGTTTCTAATACACCTCGCACCACTGACAGCGTGATAGGATCAATGTCTTTACCGCTATAACTCATGATTTTCTCCCTTTCGTTTATGCCATTGAAGCCCGGAGTTTTTCCGTCGCATCTTGATCAACTTGCCAGCCATAACCATCATCGACAGCAGCCATGACAACCCCATAATCAGCTTTGGCCTGATCAACAGAAATGATGTCATCAAGCACATCATCAAGCACCTTGGCAGGCTCACGTTCCAGAGGATTTCCAAATCCCCCACCCGATGGTGAGATATAAGAGACAACATCACCTTCTTCTGTTCTCAGTCCAGAAAACTTGGAATATTCCTGGCGCACATCTGATGGGTCTTTTTTGTTATAAATTTCCATCTTGCCAACAGAGCCGGGTTTACCGCCAAAAGCACCCCATGGGGCATCTAAATGACGGTCGGATTCATGTGTCATGAACCCCGGCGTCAGATAACGCTGCGATTTCACAACCCCCGCACCACCACGATATTTACCAGCACCCGGAGGCGCATCATCTCTAATCTCATAGCGATCACAGATTAATGGCAAATGCATACCAAGGTCTTCGAGCGGGTTGTTGCGTGTATTCCGCATCAGCTCTTCAACAGTATCAACACCATCTGAGTTCGGCCGGCCACCTGTTGCTGCCTCATTAACCTCAAGGAAGACCCAGTAATCGCCGCTTGGACGAACCCCAGAATATGCCGCAAAGGACAAGGTAGCAGCGTTACCAGCAGTTGATTTTTCAGGAATAACCGGGCTCAGTGCCTTAATCACCAAATCCGCCATACGCTGAATCTGGCAGAATCTGGCTTCGGCAGCGGCAGGGGCAATCGGATTAAAGATTGATCCCTTTGGTGCCGTCACTTTAATCGGACGGAATGAGCCTTCGTTCTGAGGCACATATTCTTCGAGCGTGTATGTATCAAGCAACATGGCACGGAAAACAAAGAATGCCGCCACCATGGTTGATCCATCATAGGGGACGTTAAAGGCGGTCGGAACCTGATCTGACGATCCGGTCAGATCAACCTCAACATCATCACCGGTGATGCGAACACAGACTTTGATGGGGAGCGTTTTATCTCTATTTCGACCATCATCATCGAGGAAGCCTTCAGCGAAATATTCACCATCCGGAATTTTTGCAATTTCCCGACGCATTAACCGTTCCGTATAATCCATAAGCTGATTACATGATGTGATAACATCCTCTTTGCCGTATTTCTCAACTAGCTCCTCAAACCGCCGCACGCCTAATTCAGCTGACGCGATTTGGGCCTCAAGATCACCCATAACCAGACCCGGAACGCGGGTGTTGTCATGGATATATTTCCACAAAGGCTCAACTCGTTTGCCGCCTTCATAGAGCTTGACAGCATCAAGCAACATGCCCTCTGCCCACATATCCGGAACATCAATAATTAGCCCCGGTGTAGCCGCGCCGATATCAACATGGTGCGCTGTATTGGCAGAAAATCCGATTAGCTCGCCTTTATAAAACACTGGCATCACCACCGCAATGTCAGGCGAATGTGAGGCGCCTTTATAAGGGTGGTTATGAACAACACAATCCCCTGGCTCCCACTCATCTAAAGGAATAGTTTCGGCAATCCCCCGCAAATAGCCCGGCAGAGAGCCAATATGCATAGGCGTTGAGTCAGATTCGCAAAGCGTATTGAAATCAGTATCAAATAATCCTGCGCCCAGATCCTGACTTTCGCGGATAATGGATGAGTAACTCATGCGATAAAGCACGTTACCCATCTGTTCTGCGATGGAATGCAAGGCACCACCGATGACCTGCAAGGTAATTGGATCAATTTCTCTAGTCATGTTCAGTCTCCGTTCCCTAAATCAGTTTTTTGCAATCAGAATATCGCCAACTTCAAGCACCGTGGCGGTATAATCTGGCGGTATAATTGTTGTTGAGTTATGCTGAGTGACCACGGCGGGGCCGTTAATCATATCACCTGATTTTAGCTTGGCTCTTGCATAACGCGGTGTTGATACGGCTTTATTATCGTCAAATATCGTATCTCTATTGTAGAGATGCGCGTATTCGGGATTCGTATTGCCGCCTTTTTCAAGTGTATTAAGCTGAAGCTTTTCAACATCAGCAGAAGCAATGACCCGAACGGTGATAGCTTCGGTAATCTGATCCTTAAAAGCATGCCCATATTGCTGCTTGTGAACATCATAAAAATTATCAATCACGGTTTGGACATTTTTGGTTGTTAGAGGCTCATCAGGCATTTTTGCCCGCAGCTCAAAGCCTTGTCCCAGATACCGACATTCCATGATGTAATCATATCTGCGCTGATCCTTTGCCACATTATCCTGATCAAGCTGTTGATCGGCCTCTGCCTTCAAGTCTTTAACAATCTGATTGATCTGGCTGAGTTCATCATCAGAGGCTTGGTTAAGCGGGATCAGAACCGACCGAGTAAACTCATATTTAAGGTCTGATACAAGCAACCCAAGTGCCGCCGTAATCCCCGGCTGTGACGGTGATATAATGTTCTTGGCCGAAATCATATCAGCAAGTGCCACCGCATGAAGCGGCCCTGCACCACCAAAACCCATCAATGTAAAGCCTCGCGGGTCAATGCCCTTGGCGACTGAGTTTGAATTGATAGCAAGAGCCATATTGTTGTTGATAATTCTCAGAATACCTAAGGCTGCTTCGGGGACAGACATGCCCAATGGATCAGCGATATGAGTCTTGATGGCTTTTTCCGCCAGTTCAGGCTTAATGATAATATCACCGCCAAGGAACTGATCCTGATCAAGCCGCCCCAGAACGACCTGCGCATCGGTTACGGTTGGATGCTCCCCGCCATTGCCATAACATGCTGGCCCGGGGACAGCGCCTGCCGATTTAGGGCCAACGCGGAACGCCCCGCCTTCATCAATATAGGCGATTGATCCGCCGCCCGCACCAATCGCGTCAATATCCAGCATTGGTACCAACACAGGCAGGCTCGCAACCTCAGTATCGCGTGGATTTTTAATCCGCAACTCACCATCCTGAATCACTGAAATATCGGCAGATGTGCCGCCAATATCAATGGTAATAATATTTGATATATCACTTTGCTGGCCTGTCGACCGGGCACCAATGACGCCACCAGCAGGGCCAGATAGCAATAAGCCAATGGGCCGATCAGATGAGTTTTCAATGGTGGAAATACCGCCATTGGACTGCATAATTCTGACCTGACTATTGATGCCTTCCTTGCTCAGACGGTTTTCAAGACTAGACAGGTAGCGTGCTGTTTTAGGGCCAATATAAGCATTCATCGCGGTTGAGCTAAAGCGCTCATATTCTCTGATCACATTGACCACTTCTGATGATGTGTAGATATACGCATCTGGATGAATGGATGCGACAATTTCCTTTGCTCGCATTTCATGGTCATTGTTCAAGAAGGAAAATAGAAACGCAATAATGATAGAATTAATGCCGCGCTTTTTAAACAATTCCGCCGCTTCACGAACCTCATCTTCGTTCATAGGGACTTCTATCTCACCTGTTGGCGGCATCAGCCGTTCTGTGATCGGTATCCGATTACGGCGCTTAACCAATGGCTTGGATTGCCATGGCACCTCATATTGGAGACTAAAGTTATGCGGCCGTTTGTGCCGTGCCATATGCAGAATGTCGCGGAAACCACGAGTCGTCAGCATCCCTACTTCGGCGCCATCACGTTCAATGACCATATTAGTGGCAACCGTCGTGCCGTGATAAAGCATATCAATATCACCAGGACTCACCCCAGCTAATTCACAGACTTGAAGCACACCTTTGACAACCCCTTCGGATTGATCATGCGGTGTACTTGCTACCTTTGTGACCGTTACTTCATTTTTACTGGCATCGTGATTTTCCAAAATGATATCAGTAAATGTTCCACCGACGTCTACCCCTACCCTAATCATCTGTCTCTCTCCCTTATTTAAGTATATTTTCCAATATTTTTGCGACCTCGATTAATGCATCGTCATATCCAGCATGCGCACTAACTAAAAGACTGGTTGGTCTGTCGCCATTCTTCTGGTTTTTAGTCATTGGTAACGCCACCCCCGGCAGGTTAAAGATATTGCCCAGAGTGGTATTGCGTAAGGTCAGCAAATTGACCTTATGGAAAAGCGCCTTATCAGCAATAAGCGGTGCAAGTTCAGGCGCTTGAATTGGTGTTGTTGGCATCAGCATAAAACCATTACCGGTTTTTTGAATAATCTCTGCTACACCCTCACTTCTTAGCCAATGCAGCTGCACAACGTCTGAGGCAGACATGCGAGACCCGCGAAGAATTCGGTCAAGTACCCGTTCATCCATCCGCGCCCGAATATCTTCGGTCAGCTTATCTTGATGCTCAAGCCAGGCATCCATAGCTACCAATGTGCCGCATTCTTCGAGTAACGGAAATGTATTGGCAAAACAGTCAAGATCAATCGACTGAACGCTGTATCCAGCGTCTTTAATCCGGGCGAGCGCATTATTGTAATCGGCGGCAACCTGATCATCCATCGCATCCAAGACAACCGTTTGCGGCGCATAGAAACGCGGCTTTTCNGTTAGTGGCGGTAGCGCGACATGCTNTGCTGAGCGGAAAATCCGATCAATAGCGGCGCAGTCATCAACCGTTTTTGCTAAAGGCCCAACAGTATCCAAGGTTCGTGATAGCGGCAGGACACCGTTTTTATCATAACGGCCTTCGGAAGTTTTCAGCCCAACCACCCCATTATAGGACGCCGGAACCCGCACCGATCCACCAGTATCAGAGCCTATTGCAATCGGTGCCATATCACGCCCAATTACCGCTCCACTGCCAGAGGATGAGCCACCGGGTGAATAATGCACATCATCAGAACAAGCATTCATGGGCGTGCCATAATGCGGATTATAGCCGATCCCTGAATACGCTAATTCTGTCATATTGAGCTTGCCAATACTGACCATTCCCGCCGCTTTTGCTTTAGCAACGACAGGCGCATCAGCAGGCGCAGGGGCAGCATGTTCAAACAAGATTGAGGCGGCGGTGGTGACCTCACCTTCCATATCATAAAGGTCTTTCCAAGCGATTGGCACACCATCCAAGTCTGACAATGCTTCACCTGCATCATATCTTTTATCTGCGGCCTCGGCTTCTGCCATGGCGCGTTGTTCGGTTAATGTGATGTAAATTGGGCTCGCTTGGTTGCGTCCAGCATCAAGACAGGCGGCAGCGATATCAACTGCCCGAAGCTCTCTTTTTTGCAGAGCATCACCAAGTTCTAATGCTGTCATGGAAAGCAATGATATCTCTGTCATGGTCTATCCATTACTTTCGCTCAACATGATGCTGGATTTATTAAAATCCCAATAACAGTTCAGTTCACTACCTGTGTTTAGGTCCTGGCCATCAAGTTTTGCCACATGTGTTTCAATTTTTATGCGCTCACCATTGGCCAGACGCAGATAAATAATCACCGTATTGCTGATGAAATTAGCTTGCTCAACATTACCCTTGACCTTATTGACGTCTTTTTTGGATGTTTTGCCGAAACTGATATATTCAGATGGCACGACCATTAACCCCGATGCATTATTGGGAGCATTGCCGATTAAACACCCCTTGAATTGACAATTCGGGGTTTTAATAGCACCTATTTTCCCGCTAGCGCCGGTAATCGTTCCTTCAAAAAGCAGATTCTTGCCGATAAAGCGCGCCACAAACGGCGTTTGCGGATTGAAATAAATATCTTCAGACGCCCCGATTTGCTCAACCCTGCCGGAGTTCATAACGACAATTCGGTCACCCATCCCCAGCGCCTCTGATTGTGCATGGGTCACAAACACAAACGTAATATTTAACTGCTTCTGGAGAAGTTTTAATTCATCTTGAATAGCCCGCCGTAAGTTGGCATCAAGCGCACCTAAAGGTTCATCAAGCAAGAGAATCTCAGGTTCTGTGACAAGTCCGCGAGCTAGCGCGACACGCTGTCTCTGGCCACCAGAAAGCGATGTTTCGCGCGCATCTGCGACACTGCCTAGATCAAGTAAATCAATGATATTTGATGTTTTTTGTCTTATTTCTGAGCCTGATAATTTTCGTATTTTTAGCCCAAACTCAATATTCTGGCGAACCGTCATATGTGGATAAATGGCATAATTCTGAAAAATAGTTGCGGTTGGTCTTTGCTCAGCCTTGATATGAGTGTTGTTAACTCCGCGAATATATAATTCACCAGATGTTATGTCTTCCAGTCCTGCGATCATCCGCAGCGTCGTTGTTTTGCCGCATCCTGACGGGCCAACAAAGGATAAAAACTCACCCTTCTCAACTTGAAGATCAAAAGCCTCAACAGCCAATGTGCCACCGGGATATATTTTCGTTATCTGTTTTAGCTCTAAATCAAAGTCAGTCATTATTTGTACCAGTAAAAACCGGGTTCAGAGGAAATCCCCTGAACCCATATTGATGATTATGCGCTTAGGAATTCATCCCATTTCATCATGAGATGATCATACTCATCTGGCCACTGGTGCCAGTAAGTAACCTTAGACGCACGATTGGCCAATGAGCCACCATCACGCAGATCGCCTTCTTGGATTCCACGGTCTGGCGCACCCACCCAAGGCTTGCCCTCATACCAGAAGTCATACTTTTCTTTTGACATATGGTTTTGGATTGTTGTCGTTGGTGAGTAGTAACCCTGCTCAGACACGGCGATCGCTGGCGGGCCAGATAGCCAGTAATCGGCATAAGCCATAACAGCATCTTCATTTGGTGAGCCACTGATCATGGAAATACCAATTGACCAACCCCGATAACCTTCTTTTGGCTCTGCGTAGGAGCATGGAATGCCCTGCGCTTTAACCGCCATAACAGCAGGCTGCCAAGCATCGGCAAGAATCATTTCACCAGAAGCCATCAAGTTAACAAGTTCACCAAAGTCACCCCAAAGCGCCCGGAACTGACCTTCTTTTTTCTTGGAGATCAAGAACTTGGAAGCTTCGTCAATCTCACTCTTATTTGGATTACCCGGGTTAGGAACATCCAGCATGCCGAGTGAATTCATGGCCAAAATAGCCTGTCCGAATGCGATCAATGGATCAACGTTCAGGCCAGTCTTACCCTTAAACTTCTTGTCAAAGAGTGATGTCCATGTATTCGCTTCTTCAGCATCAACAAGGTCAGGACGATAGCCGATTGAGTCAAAGTTATAAACGGTTGGAACCATCCATAGTGATGACTGACCAGCATCTGCCCAAATCTGGCCAGAAATCTGTGCCCGTGCTTCCATCCGTGGATCAGCCTTTGTGAATGTATCACGAATACTGTTCCAGTTAGAAAGCTTTGATGTTGGGATTGGCTTAATGGTGTTCGTCACTGTCATAGCAGGCAGACGTTCACCAATAGTTTCCCAGCAATCATAGGCTTTTGAACCTGAAAGCAATTCGGTCTGTGTGTTAGGGAAAATGTCACCCTTACCACTGACCGAACCAACGCCAGACTTTTCTTTAAAATCGTTCAGAATACGTTCCTGAACAGTCACGGACAGACCAACCGTTCTTAACTCTTGGTCTGCAAGATGGCCATTAGCTAAAACTTGGGAGGCGTTGGTAAGCATGGTGCTACCTAATGCCACCCCTGTTCCAGCCATAAATTGGCGCCTATTAGTATGTATTGTCATTCGTTCCTCCTTCTAGGAATTGATCATTTGTTAGTAGCGGCCGACCCCAAGTCCACCGTCCACACTTATCACTTGACCCGTCAGATATCTGGCCTTTTCTGATGCTAAAAACACAATAACATCAGCAATATCATCAGGTTGACCGATGCGACCCATCGGTATAAAGGCACCAGCTTTTTGGGCACCTTCCTCGCCAAGTGAATGCTTTTCAGACAAAAGCTGGGCTGTCCGGATATACCCCGGAGCAACGCCATTAACCTTAATGCCGTCGCGTGCTAGTTCATTGGCAAGACCACGAACCAGCCCAACAACACCTGCTTTTGCAGCTGAATAATGTACATGCTCATCCCATCCATACATGACACCCATGCATGAGGAGAGACAAATAATAGACCCTGTATTGGCTTTTTTCATTTGTGCTAATGCAGGGCGAATGACGCGAAACATGCCTTTAAGATCAACATCAAATGTGAAATCCCATTTCTCATCTGTCATGTCTTCAAGCGGAACTTTATGGGCAATACCGGCATTACAGACAATTGTATCAATGGCGCCATAAGCGGTTTCTATCTTGGCGACGACTTGATTAGCATTATCGGTTGAGGTGACATCAAGATGATGAAACTCTGCTGTGCCGCCAGCATCGGTAATCTCTTTGACGGCGGTGGCGCCTTCATCAGCCAGAATATCTGTCACAATGACGCGATATCCAGCCTGAGCAAATGCCAGCGCGCTCGCTCGTCCAATTCCAATACCTGCACCTGTAATTAAAGCTGTTTTCATATCCGCCTCCTAAAGCATCACATCGCCAGAATTTGGCCCTAGGGTTTGTCCCACATAAATCCGCGCATCATCAGATGCCAGAAAGGCAACTGTCGCTGCCACGTCTGATGGCTCACCAAAATGCCCAAGAGGTAATTGCGCGGCTTTCGCATCACGCCAATCTTTTGATAATCCAAGCACTAAATCAGTATTGATCGGGCCCGGGGCTATGGCATTAATTCTGATGCCAGATTGACCAAACTCTCTGGCCAATGATTTTGTCAGGCCGATGATAGCCGCCTTTGCTGTCGCGTAATGAACTAACTCAGCTGCCCCAATTTGTCCCAATTGTGAGGCTGTGTTGATAATAATGCCGCTGCCCTTTTTGAGCATATGCGGGATCGCAAAATGACAACCCAGAAAACAGCCGCGTACATGCACAGCAATCATTTTATCCCAGTCATCATAGCTCACATCGACAAACGCTTTTTGCTGAAGAATGCCGGCNTTATTGACAACCAGCGATAGCTCGCCATAGGTCTCTAGCGTCCGCGCAAAGAGCGCTTGCATATCGCCTTCATGCGAGACATCACCAACCTGATAGGCAATGTGATCCGCCGCTATGCCAGACGATATCAGCTTATCCTTGACCGCCTTAACACTCGCCTCATCAATATCGTTCATCATGACTTTGGCGCCATCATGGGCAAGACGTTCAGCAATAGCCGCGCCAATGCCTGATCCAGCACCTGTGACAATAGCGATATGATGCGCTGACGGGTTCATGAAATATCCTCNTGCAGACCAGACGCGCGCTGACGTTGGCGCCGCACCGATAGCGTCAATAAAATTCCATAGATAGCAAGAAGCGAAAATGAGAATAACGTACTCAGCACCCCAAAGGCGAAAAGGTTCGGATGAATCTCAACGGCAAATGTCCCATAGATCGCAATCGGCATGGTAACGTCAGAGCCGCCTGTAAACAATGTCCGCGGAAACTCATCATAACTAAGCGTGAAGGCAAATAGCATGGCCGATAAGACACCCGGAAATATAATCGGGAATGTGACTTTGCGAAATGTTTTCGCCGGGCTAACACCCAGGCTCAATGAGGCTTCTTCAACCGATTCGTCAAACCGGTTAAAGATCGCCAGCATGACCAAAAAGGCAAACGGGTAGGTATAGACAACATGCAGCACAAACGCTGTTGACCACCAGTTGCGCGCCACGCCAACCTGATCAGCAAGCAACACCATGCCAAGACCAAGCAAAACNCCCGGCACAATCATGCCTAAAATAACCGAATAGAAAACAACAGCAGAGCCTTTGAACGGCCGCCGGAACGCTTGCGCTGTCAGCACCCCCATCACCGTTGATACAACCATCGTCGCAAAGGCCAAGGTCAGTGACCGGATTAACGCCTCACCAATNGGCAAGGGNGCGACCCGTGATGGCGGCGCTAGTCCAAAGACATGCTGATACCAGTATGATGACCATTCAATAATCGGAAATTGCGGACCGCCTTCAGGGCCTTGCTGAAAGCTCAATATCCCCATGACGATGAATGGCCCATAAAGGAACANCACAAAGAGAGCCGTGAAGATGCCTAAAAACCAGCGTAAAGAAACAACTTTATCCATAAATCATGTCCCCCTAAAGCTGATTTCTCAAGTTAACAATACGCAACATGGCGGCAACAAATGTCGCCATGACAACCGTCAACACAACGCCAGCAACCGCAGCAAATGCCCATTTCAGCGACCCAACCTGCGTGATAATGATATTCCCCAGCAGATTAACTTTGCGCCCTGATAGCGCCGATGCTGTCGCAAACTCACCCAGCACCATAACCGTCACAAAAATAGCCCCAACAATCACACCCGGCATGCTAAGCGGCAGGATGATGCGGNGGAAAATTGTCCATGACGAGGCGCCCAGATCACGCGCTGATTCAATCAGACTGCCGTCAATGCGGCCAATCATGAAGGCGATCGGACCCACCATGAACACCACATAAATCTGCACCATCCCAATTATTACCGATAATTCGGTAAACAGCAGAACTTCAATTGGAGCATCAATNATTCCTATTTTTTGCAGAACAATATTAATCGCGCCTTCTTTGCCCAGCATCGGCCGCCACGCCAATACCCGAATGAGAAATGACGTCCAAAACGGAATCACACAAGTCACCAGCAANGCGGTTTGCAAGGTTTTATTTTTAATAAACTGGCCGATATAGAGCGCCACAGGATAACCGACCAACAAGGTNACAAACAGCACGGTTAACCAAATCCTTATGGTTCGCAGCAAAGCCCCGAAATACGTGTCTGAGCTGAAAAAATTAACCCAGGATGTCACCGTAAGTTCAGGCTTGATGCTAAATGTTGTTTGCGTCCAGAAGCTGACATAAATCATCATAATCAGAGGCGCCACAAGGAAGAATAAAATCCATGTTATCCCTGGTGATAAAAGCAACCATGTTCTTTTATTTGACTTCATGATGTCATTCTTTCCATCTTTACCATTTACCCCAGCAACTGTTTGTTTTCGTCATAATAGAGAATGTCTTTGGACTTCCACTTCAGCGCGTAAGTCGAGTTTGCCGTCAGCTCTCTGCGCTCACGCAGGCTCATGTGATCTTCAACTTCACAAACATGCCCATCTTCGGTTTTGAAGAAATAGATGATTTTGTTGCCGAGAAACTCACTTGTCAGAAATTCTGCCCGCAGACCTTTAGCCTTGGCTGACGCCGCCACAATATCAATTTTATCCATTGGAATAGCGCAATGCATGGCCTTCTTGATTTTTGCCGCTGATAGCTTATCGCTGGTTCCGGCTTCCATCTGTTTGAGCAAATCATCACCCGAAAATATATTGAAATTATGCATGCTTTTTGCCGTGATCAGGTCTGATGGCGATGCATACATCTGTTGCGGAATGCCTTGCTGAACAATTCGGCCCTCTGACATGACAAGCATGTTCTGCCCCATAGCAAGGGCTTCAAACTCATTTCCAGTGACATGCATAAAAGACACGCCAAGCTCGCTGCGAATATTTTGCAGCTCAAGCGTCATTCTTTCTCTGAGATTTGCATCAAGCGCGCCAAGTGGCTCATCCAGCAAGCAAATTTTAGGTTCAGTTACAAGCGTCCGTGCCAGCGATACCCTCTGCTTTTGGCCACCTGATATCTGGCCAGTCATCTTGCCTTCTTGACCAATGAGACCAACAAGCGCAATCGTCTCGGACACCTTTTGTTTGACCAGACTATCATCTTTAATCGGATCAACCTCACGATGGCGAAGACCAAAGGCGATATTGTCAAAGACGGTCAAATGCGGGAAAAGCGCATATTTCTGCTGCACAAAACCAATCCTGCGCTCATGGCAAGGCAGATCGGTCACGTCTTCGCCATTCAAGAAAATCGCCCCGGCATCTGGCGTCAGCAGGCCAGCAATAATACGCAGGAGAACCGATTTACCACATCCCGATGAGCCAAGAAGGGTAACATATTCATTTTGCTCAACCTTAAAGGACACATCTTCAACGGCTGGAACCCCGGCAAAGCTCTTGGAAACGCCTTTAACCTCTAGCACGTCTTGTAACCCCACAGTTTCAAAGTTGTTAGACAGTCAAAAATATTAAAAATTTATTAATNCATGTTTTCACAATGAACACAAAAGTCAAAGTCTTTTTTTATAATACGNAGGAATAGCGCAAAAGACGCTGTTTTGATCAGGCTTTGATCTCAAAATTAGCAATTTCAATTCTACCAAACCCTGTTTTCGTCTAAATTTAGATGAGTTGACGCTTTAAAGTGAATTTGCTATTTCTTAAAAATGAATTTTGTATACAAAAATAGTAATCGCCAGCCACGTTATCTGCAGATCTTTGCCGAAATGAAAACGGTGATATCTACGAATCGCGCTTTAGATGGGGTTATTGTTAGCGTTCAGTCACTGGCCAGCATTTTTGAGTCAAGCCGGACACCTGTTTATCAAGCCTTACAAATGCTGGAGAAAATTGGTTTAGCTATCCGCGTTGATAAAAAGGCGCAATTCATTCTTAGACAGTCTGACCAGGCAAGCGCAAAAATGCCTGATGTGGTGAAGCGCGTTAGCGACAGTGACCTGAAGACATATTTTCATAATACGCTCGATGTGGAAAAGCAGCGAATTGATGATCTGCATCATGATATGGAACAGCAGATTGCCAATATGCTGCCCTTTGGTGAGTTTTGGATCAATGAGCAGAAAGCCGCAGATAACTATAACGTCAGCCGCACCATTATTCGCCAATCGCTGTCTAAGTTTGCCGAACGCGGATTAATCGGTAAAGATTATCGGGCGCATTGGACGGTTGGGCCTTTAACCTCAAAAATGCTAAATGATCTCTTTAGTATTCGCTCAAAACTGGAACCGCTGGCATTAATTGACGCCGCCCAGCGCCTCGATAATCAGCGGATTAATGTCTGGCTTGAGCGATGCTACAAAGCCAAAGAGGATACATCTTCACTAAATCAGGAGAAGATCAAATTGATTGAAAATGACCTGCATGTTGAGCTTCTGAACTGCTCACAAAATATGGGGTTAAAACGGATCATTGGG
>NZIT01000061.1 GCA_002691725.1 SAR116 cluster bacterium
GCCCATCAGGGCTTCGATGTCGTTCGCTTCCACAGGAATGTCTTCCATGAGGTCGATCGGAGTCGACTCGGTGACTAGCACATCGTTCTCTAGACGAACGCCGAATCCTTCCTCCGGAATGTAGAGCCCCGGCTCGACGGTGAGGACCCAACCGGGCGCGAACGGTTCATTCATAGAACCGACGTCGTGGACATCCAATCCGATCGGGTGGCCCAGGCCATGCATGAAGTAGCGTTTGACGGCCAGGTTCTCTGGGTCCTGATTGCGGATGTCATCCTCCGTGATCAGCCCGAGGCTCAGGAGCTCTTGTTCCATGAGATTCTCGGACTCCTTTTGCCAGTCGCGGTGCAAGACGCCAGGGACACAGCGGTCGATCATGGCCCGCATCACCCGAAGGACAGCGTTGTAGACGTCGCGTTGCCTGGGAGTAAACGTGCCGTTGATCGGAATCGTGCGCGTGAGATCGGAATTGTAGTTTCCGTAGGCGGAGCCGACGTCCAAAAGAAGAAGGTCGCCGTCTTTGCAGGGTTGGTCGTTCTGAAGGTAGTGCAGCACGCAGTTGTTGCGCCCCGAGGCGACGATGGGGGTGTAGGCGAACCGCGCTCGGTTTCGTATGAACTCATGGGCGTACTCGGCTTCGACCTCGGCCTCGTTCACGCCAGGGCGAACAAATTGGCAGACGCGCTCGAACGCGTTCTTGGTGATGCCACAGGCGTGTCGAATCACGGCGACTTCCTCGTCCGATTTCACCAAACGTTGGCTTCCGAGAAGCGGGGCCAATCGGCCGTATTGATGCAACGGGTACTTCGATTTGGTTTCCTCGATGAACCGAAGATCGCGGGTTTCCACTTCGTCGACCGCGCGTTTGTGCTCGTTGGTATTGAGGAAGATGGTGTCTGAATCGCAGACCAGTTGGCGGAAGGTCAGCCAAAATTTGGTCAGGCTCTTGATGGTGGTGATTCCGGAAATCTCTCGGGCCTCGGGGTGGGTAAGCTTGTGGCCCTCCCATAGCTCCAACTCGGGAATCGCGTCGCGGATAAACAAGATTTCGCGCAGCCGCTCGTCGGCCGCATCGGGGCAGAGCAACAGGATCGTCTCTTCTTGCTCAACACCCGAAAGGTAGAAAAGGTCCGCGTTGGGCTGTATGGGCAATGTGCCATCGGCGTTGGTCGGGAGAACATCGTTGGCGTTGACCACGGCGACGGACCGCGGTGGCAGGCTAGCGGCCAAGCGGCGGCGGTTGCTGATGAAAAGATCGGGTGAGATAGGCGTGTGTCTCATGTGAATCGGTTTCCGCGCAAAATACGGGACTCCAGCAAAGGCCGCGAGTGGAATTGCTCTTTTCACTCGTTCGGTGGCGCCCTAGTTTGGGCCGCCATGCGCCGCCAGAACCCCTTAGCCCTTTGTCTGCTGATGTCGTTCAGCCTCTTGGGTTGTCGGCCGGAAGGAGCCGAAGAGAAGGCTCTCGATAACACGGAAACCCAGGCGGTCGTCGAGTCGACACCGACGCCCGTTTTGGCTCCGGTCGCCACGCCGCGTCGGGACTGGACTGAAGAAGCGGCCCACAGCGCCTTGCGCGCCGCGAATCCCGACTACACCGGGACAGCCTCCTTCGGCATTGTGGAGGGAGAAATCATCGCGGTGGAAGCTCGAGCGTGCGGCCTTGTGGACATTTCACCGATTGGACGGATGGAACCTCGGGCGTTGGACCTCGCTGAGAATCCTCTTTCGAACCTCGAACCGCTGCGCGGGGTGGCTGTGCTCGAACTCTACCTCGAACAGACCCCGGTCAGCGATTTGGGGCCACTGGAGGGAGCGCCGCTCACCAAATTGTATCTCTCCAATTGCCCGGTGGAAGACATTGCCCCGCTCAGGGGGGCTCCATTGGAGGAGTTCAACGCGATCGGCACTGGAATCTCCGATTTGTCTCCCCTCGAAGGGATGCCCTTGAGGATGCTGTGGCTGACCGGCGCTCCGGTTTCCGACATTTCTCCTCTGGCCTCGCTGTCCTTCCTGGAATCCCTGACGATCCCCCAAACCTCGGTGGTTTCGATCGCGCCGTTGGCGAATTCGGGGTTGCAACGCCTGCACATTGCCGAAACCTTGGTCACCGATCTGAGCCCCGTGGCGTCGATGTCTCTGACACGCTTGATCTTTAGCCCCAACCGGATCGAGCAAGGGATCGATGTAGTGAGAAGCGCGCCCTTTCTTCGAGAGTTGGGCACTAGCTTCGAGGGTAGGATGCCGCCTGGGACCTTCTGGGATGAGTATGATCGCGGAGCTTTTTTGTAGATACAGCGCCGAATACCGGTATATTTAACTGTTTTGAGCGTCAGCGATGTGAAAAATCAGCGCCAATGATCGAGAAATTTGACCCCGATGGGGTATTGAGCGTAGCGTTCTCCGTCTCATAGGCGTTCGGCATAACATGTGAATAACTTTGGATGCGGGCCGCCATTGCTTCGTCCGCTATGCTTTTGGATAAGTCAGTAGAAATTTCAAACACCCGACTGGAGGAATTGAAACGGAGGTTGTTGCAAATGGCGGCCTCCACCGAAGTCTCGGTGCAGCGATCTGTCCGCTCCTTGCGAGACAGGGACGCCCGTTTGGCCGAGGACGTGCGTGCTAAGGATCACGTGATCGATCGGTATGAAATGGAGATCGACGCGCTGGCGATGCAGGCTTTGGAGACCGATCTCACTTTTCAAGAATTGCGCTTGGTCACGATGGCGATGCGCATCGCCCAGGACCTCGAACGGGTTGGCGACGAGGCGACTACCATAGCGCGACATGCTTTGAAATTGATGGCGGAAGCCCCCATTGCGCTTCCCAATGAACTGATGGATGAGGCGATTGAGGCGACCTCAATGCTCACCGACGCCATCGACGCTTTTGTTCAGAAGGACGCGGCCATGGCGCGTGGGATCATTCCCAGGGACGCTTCGGTAGACGAGTGGCACAAGCAGTTGGTCGCTTGGTTGCGCGGCGTGATCGTCGAGGACATTGCGCGCCTTGATCAGGCCTTGAGCTTGATGACGATTTCTCGATCCCTCGAGCGGGTGGGCGACCACGCGACCAACATCGCCGAGGACGTGGTGTTTTTCTGTGACGCCGAGGACATCCGGCATCCCGATTTGGGGCGTGGATAGGGGGCTCGCTCCCCGGGGCCGATTCGAGTCGTTGGCTTGCTATTTCGCGGATTATGGGGCTATTTCTGGATATTCCTTATTCTCGAAATGTTTGCCTTGGTTCAGATTGGCCGCGGCTTATGGGGCGAATTAGGGGCAGATAAAATCGCCCGTTATGAACGCTTGCTCGCAAATATTGCCAAGCGTGAACAACAAGCCGCCGAATTACAAGCCGCGGGTGATGTGGCTGCTGCCACCGATAAGCTAAACATTGCCAATAATTTGAAAAAGGCAGCCGAAACCACCTTGCTTGAAGCCGAAGCCGCCACCCAACAAGCCACGAGCGTGTTAATCTTTGGCCTCATCTTGTTTGTGGCGATTAAATTGATGGAAGGCTTATATGCAAACCATGCCTATGAAAGGCAATATCTGCGCTGGCGTTCTAACCCCAGATTACAAACAGGGTTGAGCAGGGCTAATGCCATATGGGGCATTGTTCTTATCATCTGTATTTTGCCGCTGACCTTGATCCGATATACGGTCGCCAAGGCGGATGAATTATTGTCCGGTCTCACAGGTGGGTTTTTGGGGCAAACCATCCCGATTACAGAGTTTCCGGTGAAACGTGAATATTTCTCGCCTTTAGCCGCTCTCGGTGATCAGGGATTTGATTGGCTCGCCTCGCGCTTTGGTAATGTCTTTGACGGCATTACATATAGTATTCGGACGGTGCTTGACGGTATTGAAGTCTTGCTCATAGGCACGCCATGGCCAGTTGTCATGGTGGTGATTGTCGTTGCCGCGTTACGGCTTGCTGGCGTTAGAGTCGCTATTTTTACCGCCGCATCTTTGGCTTATCTGTCGATGATGGGATTGTGGGAAATCTCTATGATCACGGTTGCGCTGATCGGCACGGGTGCATTTTTATGTGTGCTTTTCGGCATCCCGTTGGGCATATGGTTTGGCAAAAGCCAACGTGCTTATCGAACCGCTGAACCTGTTCTCGATTTTATGCAGACCATGCCGGCCTTTGTTTATCTGATCCCGATCATTGCCTTTTTNGGCACNGGTAAGCCGCCGGGCGTTCTGGCGACNCTAATCTTTGCNATGCCGCCAGTTATCCGGCTGACCGCATTGGGTATTCGCGGAGTACCCGAAGCCACAAAAGAAGCGGCGATTGCCTTTGGCTGTTCGCGCCGACAATTAATGATGAATGTTGAGATACCACTAGCCATGCCATCTATTATGACAGGGATTAATCAGACCATTTTGATGAGCTTATCTATGGTTGTCATTGCCTCACTGATTGGCGCCGAAGGGCTTGGTGCGTTGATCCTTGAGTCCTTGCAATACGCGGCGAAAGGCCAAGGCTTGCTTGGTGGATTAGCGATCTTGTTCTGTGCTATGGTGATTGACCGAATTGCTCAAGGGGCGTATCGGAAAAAATAGTCTGTTTTTAGGTGGATTTAGGTTAGCGATGACAGGCCAAGATTTTGATCGAGATTCTGATCGACATGCAGATCGATATGCAGATCGACATATAGGTCAAGAGGGTGAGCATTTCATCAGCAGATGGAATCACGCGCCGAATGTGCCTATTGCGGTATCGCCATTATTTTCATGGCCGCTTGATCTGCCCTTGATCTGTCGCTGGATGTTAAACCAATGGCTCATCATAACTGAACGCTCAATTCTTATTCTCATATCATTAGCCTCATGGGTGTGGTTTCAGCCGCCGCTTGAAGTCATGGCAACGCTATCCCTAGACTGGATAATCATGCTCTATATCCGCAACATGGCCTTGATGGTGCTTGTCGCAGGGGGCTTGCATTTGTTTTTCTATTCGCTCCACAGCCAGGGCGAGCGCTTACGTTATGACAACCGGGCGCTAGAGCAGCTGCAAAAGAACTTTCTTTTCAGGAATCAAGTGCATGACAATATGTTCTGGTCGCTTGCGAGCGGCGTTACGACATGGACAATCTATGAAGTGCTGATGTTCTGGGCGATGGCAAATGGTTATGCGCCAGTGCTGTTATGGTCGGAACATCCAGGCTGGTTTATTATCATCACGTTGTTAACGCCGATCTGGATTTCGTTGCATTTTTATTGGGTGCATCGCTGGCTTCACTGGCCACCTCTCTATCGACTAGCGCATGCGCTCCACCATAAGAACACAAATGTCGGGCCGTGGTCAGGGCTATCCATGCATCCGGTGGAACATGTGCTTTTCTTTTCGTCTATTCTGATACATTTTGTTGTTCCGGCAAGCCCATTTCATATTCTTTTTCATATGCAGCATCAGTCACTAACCGCCGCGACATCGCATACAGGATATGAAGCCATGTTGATAAAAGACAAATCCTATCTGGCCTTGGGGACATTCCATCATCAGATGCATCATCGGTACTTTGATTGCAATTACGGTAATCTGGAAATGCCGTGGGATAAATGGTTTGGATCTTTTCATGATGGCACGGATGCGTCTCATGACGCCTTCAAGACCAGAAAAAAGACATTGCGCGGCAAAGGATAGATTATGGCAAAACAACATGATGAAAGCATGATGAACAACCTGTATTGGTGGGGTATCCCGACGCTGTTTCGTTGTCCACATGAGGGTGCTGACGGCGCTGATATTGCGCTTGTTGGTGTGCCGCATTCAACCGGCAATGGAACCACCGAACGTGATCAGCATCTGGGGCCACGAGCGATCAGAAATGTATCAGCACTGCAACGCCGGGTGCATGGGGAGTTTCGCCTTGATCCATGGCAGTTAGCGCATGTTGTTGATGTTGGCGATGTGCCGTTTCCACGCGCTAATGATAATGAAGATTGTATCGAACAGATTACAGCATTTTATAAAGACATTGATCAAGCTGGCGCCCGGCCAGTATCTATTGGTGGCGATCATTCTATTACTGGCGGCATTATTCAGGCATTGGGCAAGGGTCAGATTGCCAAAGGCGAGGAGGTTTGTTTTTTGCATTTGGATGCGCATACTGATGTTTTCACAACGGTTGATCATTTTCTTGGGGCAAANAANTCTGCCGCGCNTTGGGGCGCCTATCTGGTTGATCAGGGGTTGGTTGATCCGAAGCACTCTATGCAAATTGGATTGCGTGGCCATCCGCGCACGCTCGACTGGCTCCAGCCATCTTATGATTATGGATATAATGTTGTGACGATGGCGGATTATCGGCGGCGGGGGGCGGCGGATGTCATTTCCCAGATCAAAGATGTGCTGGCAGGGCGGCCGGTCTATATTACTTTTGATCTGGATTGTCTTGACCCTAGTGTTGCGCCGGCGGTATCAAATATTGAACCGGGGGTGACTGGCTTTTCCATGGATGAGGCGGTTGCGTTGATCCGCGGGGTGCGCGGCATGAACATTATCGGCGGTGATGTTGTTTGTATTATGCCAACCAAAGATAGTCCCAATCAGATTACGGCTATGTCTGCGGCCGCCATCATGTTTGAAATGATCAGCATGATCGCAGAAATATCAGGTTAATTATCTCGGTCTGCCTGTCTATTCAGAGGCAAATGGATAGGCAGTTTCTGTCTGATCTTGCGGTCAATATCGGGGGTCAGATACTGCGGGTGATATTCCTCCAGGATCAGCTTGGCGCGCTGATTAGCCCGTCCCCAGATATCTTGCCTGCCTTGTTCAGACCATGTTATTGGCGGCTCTCGATCGGCAAGCTCTGGATATACATAATCACGCTCCATGGCGGCAAGGGTGGTATCATGGCCTAGAAAATGACCATCGCCAGTAATAGCCGCTTCAATGGCCTCTAAGCTCATCGTCTCATCGTTGATCTCAATGCCGCGCATAATGCGATAAATGGCGCTATGCATATCATTATCGATCAGGAAAGCCTCAAATGAGGCACCAAGCAATGATGCCGTCATACCAGAGCTTTCATAAATCAGATTACCGCCAGCAAGGCCTGCGGCTAAGGCTGTCATTGATTTTTCTATCCCGGCTTGTGCATCAATGGCCTTGGCGTCTGTCATTGAGGCGGCAACACCGGAGGGCAGGCCTAGCGCATTGCTGATTTGGGCTGAGGCGGCATTTAGCAAGGCGGTTTCGCCGCCGCCCCCAGCAAAGGCTCCTGTCCGTAAGTCAATGACTAACGGCCAGTTTGAAAATACCATGGGATATCCCGGTTTGACCAGATTGACCATCATCAAACTGGCTAGGGTTTCGGCCAGTGATTGCACCAAAAAGCCAGCGCCTGATGCGGGCGCGGTCGCCCCGGATTGTGCCGCTGTTATACAGGATATCGGCAAATGATGGTTAATACAGGCAAAGGTAACATCAACCGCATCAGCGCCAAATCGCATGGGGGAGATCACTGGACTGATATGTGTTTTGACAAATGGTCTCTGCCCAAACATGCCGTCACCGCCTGCCGCAAGGTCAAGCATATTGACAATTGGCTCAACATGTTCAGCTAGCGTAAAGGCGGTCGCAACAGGCTTTGTTGTTCCGCGCAAGAGAGCATAAACGGTGTTCACATCCAGCGCAAACGGATCAGCAATATCTGTTGCGATACAGCATCTGGTAAACCAACTAACATTCGGCAGCTGATCCTGCAAGCGTGTGAAATCGTATAAATCTTGCAAGGTTGATGGGCGGTAATCGCCATGCTCCAAATCAAGTGTCTGAACAGCCGCTCCACCAGTGCCAAAATGCACAGCTTTGCCGCCAACCTCAATCGAACGGTCAGGGTCACGGCCATGCAGGATAAATTGCTTTGCCGCCATGTTGATGCAATCCTCAACCAAGCTTTTCGGGAACACCATGCGGCCATCATGCCGCCATGTCGCGCCATGGTCTAAAAACAGTTGAGCAAGGTTTGGCGGAATCTCTGACATGCCAAATTGACCAAGCAGACGGATAGCCGCATTGATAATCCTGGTAACGTCCTGGTCTTTGAGCGGCTTATACATGCCGCCCTCTGCACCCGGTGGAGCAGGATTTGGCACGGCATTTGTCGCGGCTCTAAGCTGGTGGCGGCCAATTCGGCCTCCAGTTCTGACACCAGTTTTGCCACCAATTTTGCCGCCAGTTCTGCTATTGGTAGATGTTTTGGGGTTATCCATACTCATATCTTAGGTCGGCGCTACGCGGTTGTTAATGCGGATCATATCACTTCATAAAAATTGATGAAGAGGTTTAATTTTATTGAATGTCATGAATATTTGGAAATAAGTGGTCTGTCTTGACAGGCATTCCACCGGGCAGGGCAAAGGTAGCAATTTTCTGGCGAATAACGGTTTCAGCAATATGCCGAATATGGCTGACCGTTGTCACAAACTCACCTTCGCGATGCCAGATTGAAATCGCGCGGGTGATGAGCGGAAACGGGGTTGGGATAATGGCTAACTCATCAATGGCGTTCGGGGTATCCAGTATTGATAGCGGTGTCGTGACGCCCCATGCGTTAAGGTCTTTACATAGGCTAATCAGGCTTAGAGTCGTATCGACCGATGTGAGGATGCGCGGCGATAACCGGCAGCGCTTCATCTGCGCATCAATGAGACGACCAAGAGGAAAATCGGTATTAAACTTAATCATAGGGATTTGCGATAGATCAGGCCGAGGAGTGGCCGCCGCCAGCGCTTTTGGCAGAATGGCAATTAATGGCTCACTAATTAATTCATGATGATCAATGCCGTCAATTCGGTCAGTGCTTTGGCCTGAAATAGAAATATCAAGCCGCTGTTCCTTGACATCATCAAGCAGATGATCGCTACGCCCTGTTCTGGTCAGCAGCCTGCGGTCTGGCCATATGTCATTCAGATGACCAACAATGGCTGGCATAACAAAACTTTCCAGCCCATCAATCATGCCAATACGGATCTCACCTTTGGCGGCGATATCCTGATCAGCAATCTCATTATGCAGGTCATGAATGACCCCGAAAATGGCTTCGGCTTTCTGATGCAGCAATATGCCGGCGCGAGTTAAGCGGATAGGACGGGTGGAGCGGTCAATCAATGTCACCCCTAATTCCGCCTCAAGCCCAGATATTGCCTGTGACACGGTTGAGGTTTTGATCTGATGCTGATGCGCGGTGTTAACCATGGACAGCGTTGTCGTTAATGTCCGGAATATCCGCAAATGATTGATATTCATGTGACCAGTCTCTCACGTTATACTGACGTATTTAGAGTTAAATAATATTGAACATTAAATTTGAAAAAATACAATCTGTTTATTTCTCATTGCTTGCAAGGCTTTGCTATTGCCAGAATAAAGCCAATTAAGAGGAGCGTGTATCATGCGTAAAACTGCACGAGTTGTTGTTATTGGCGGCGGTATAGCTGGCTGTTCGACCTTGTATCATCTGACCCGGGAAGGCTGGACAGATGTGATGCTGATTGAACGCGATGAGTTGACTTCCGGGACAACATGGCATTCGGCAGCGCAGGTCACTAATTTTGGTATGAATCAGACTATGGTTGGGCTGAAAACGCATTCTATTAATCTCTATAAAGAGCTGGCTGAGGATGCTGATTATCCGATCAATTATCATCATGCTGATGGCGGTATCAGGCTTGCTAATTCCGCAGACGTGATGGAAGGCTACCGTCATTTTGCCTCAATGGCCAAGGGCATGGGTGTCGATTTTGAGGTGATTGACGCGGCCGAATGCGCGCGCCGTCATCCGCTTATCTCAACCGATCAATTGCTTGGTGGATTATGGGACCCGCTGGATGGTGATATTGATCCAGCGCAATTATGCCAAGCTCTCGCCAGGCGCGCTCGTAAAGCTGGCGCTGAGGTGGTGCGCCATAATCCGGTGACATCATTAACCCAGCTTAAAGACGATAGCTGGATTGTGCATACCCAGAACGGCGATATCAATGCCGAGATTGTGGTTAATGCTGGCGGCTATCGCGTCAATGAGATCGGAGCCATGATGGGGGTGACACATCCAGTTATTTCAATGGAGCATCAGTATTTTCTGACTGAACCGATTGATCAGATTATTAATGCTGGCCATCGTATGCCGTTAATCCGCTGCCCGATCAGTGATTTTTACTGTCGACAGGAAAAGCAAGGTCTGCTGATCGGTTTCTATGAACAAGATTGCCGAACATGGGGCATGAATGGCATTGATCCTAATTTTGCTAATGCCCTTTGTCCTGATGATCCAGAGCGGGTGATTGATGTATTGGAAGGCGCATTTATGCGGATGCCAGCGATTGCCGATACAGGAATTCATACGATCATTAATGGCCCGATCACCTATTCCTATGATGGGGCGCCATTGGTTGGGCCTATTCCGGGTAAGNGCAATGCGTTTTGTATTATTGGCTTGCGCGCTGGACTTGGTGAGGGTGGTGGTCATGGCTGGCTGCTGGCGCAACAGATTGTTCATGGTGAGGCGTGTTATGATACATGGCCGCTAGACCCACGCCGATTTGGTGATTATGCGACGGTCGAGGCAACGGCGCTGAAATCAATAGAAGAATATCAGAATGAGTTTCGCTTTCATTTCCCGCATGAGCATCGGCCTGCCGCCCGTTATGCGCGAACAACTCCGCTAACCGCTTTGCTGGAACAAGCCGGTGCGGTATTTGCCCCTGTTGATGGCTGGGAGAGAATTGATTATATCAAGCCATCGCCTGATTTTGAAGAAACCCATAGCTATCGGTTTAATGAAAGTTTTGATGTCATTGGTGAGGAAGTCAAAGCCATTCAGTCAAAGGTCGGCTTGACCGAGGTCAATGGTTTCAGCCGCTTTGAGATAACTGGTGATGGCGTTCATGAATGGTTGGATGGATTGAGCTGTACGCGCATGAGTGACCGGCAAGGCCGTGTTNGTTTAGCGTATTTTCTCAATCATCACGGCAATATCAAATCAGAAGCAACGATTGCAACGCTNCCTGATGGCCGCGTCTGGTATGGCTCAGCGGCGGCGGCAGATCGGCATGATATGGATTGGCTCAGCCAGCATCTGCCTAAAGATCGGCATATTTCCATTAAACGGCTAACNGATGATTGGTGCATATTATTGCTTGCAGGGCCACAAGCCCGTGATGTTCTGGCGGCAGTTTCACGCGATGATTGGTCAGATGCGGCGTTTCCGTGGCTATCGGTTCGGCAAACTCATATTGGGGTGGCGCAGGCGGTTGTGATGCGTGTTAGCTATTCGGGGGAATTAGCCTATGAGCTGCATATTCCCATGCCTGAATTAATGGCCGCTTATCATGCCTTATCGGCGGCTGGGNCTGGGTCTGGGTCTGGGTTTGGGATGCGCCTGTTTGGGATGCGCGCGGTTGAGGCGATGCGCCTTGAGAAAGGCTATCTGCATTGGAAATCTGATCTCATCACTGAATATAATCCCTATGAAACTGGCCTTGATCGNTTTGTCCATGATAAACCTGACTATATTGGCAAGGCAGCGTTATCAGCAATGCAAGATAAGGGCTTACGCAAGAAATTGGTTTGTCTGGATATTGAGACGAGTCATGCGCCTTCACATGCGCCCTCGCATGGTGGCGCGTCGGTCTGGCATGATGGTGATCTTATCGGAACGGTGACATCAGCAGGCTGGGGATATCGGGCTGGTAAAAATCTGGCTTATGCGTTTGTTGACCNCGACAAGGCAACGCTGGGAGAAGCCGTCCATGTTGATGTATTGGGGATTAGTGAAAAGGCGGTCATTATCCCTATGGGGCTTATCTGATCATCCGCCTCTATGCTTAAAACTGTCACGGCGAAAACTGTAAAGCGCCGCTGGATCAACCTGAATATCGACAACCGCAGGCTTGCCAGCATTAAGCGCGGCATTAACAGCATCCGCAAGATCGGTCAGCCTTTCGACCCTAAACCCGGTCGCCCCATATAATTCAGCGGCCTTATCAAAAGCCGGGCTTGCGATATCGGCGCCAATATAGCGGCCATTGAAAAAGTCNCGCTGATAGGCTTTCTCAGCCCCCCATGAGCCATTATTCATGACNAATGTGACGGTGTTAATGCTGTATTCAACGGCGGTGGACAGCTCCGATATTGTCATGCCAAAGCCGCCATCACCCATCATGCTAATGACAGGACGATCAGGCATGGCTAGTTTTACCCCCAACCCACAGGCAAAGGAAAATCCAACCAAGCCAAAATCCAGAGGGGTGAATAACGACGGCGGCGTTTTGTAATTCATGGCATCAGTGGCTTGCAGACATAATGTCCCGGCATCCATGGTATAGGCCGCATCATCCGGCATGATCTGACGCAAATGATGAAACAGCCCTGATGGTTGAATAGGGATAGTATCAATATCAGCATTGGCATCACGCTCTGCCAGCCATTCGTGGCGGTCTTGCTGAAAGCCTTCTGTCCATGCCGCAATCTCTGCCTTGAACTGCATGGCTTTGACATGCGGGATTAGGGTCTCAGCGGCGGCGATAGCATCCCCCCAAATTCCTAGCGTAACAGGAAAATAGCGGCCTATTGCTGTTGGCTCAAGCTCGACCTGAATAATAGACGCGTCGCGATTGATATTATCATAAGAATAAAAGGTTGAATTGAACCCTAGCCGCGTGCCTAAGGCTAGAATGACATCGGCTTCTTTGGCCAGGCGTGAGGCAACAGGATTGCCGCGCGGCCCCATCTGACCAGCATTAAGCGGCTGATCACATGGCAGCGCATCGCCATGTCCGGGGGCAAGCACAATCGGCGCATTTAACGCCTCGGCTAGAGCTATTGCGGCGGCGTGGCCACGGCTGTTTTTAATGCCGCCGCCGGTGATAATAACTGGCCGTTTTGCATTGACCAGGAGCTTGGCTGCCTCGGCAATGGCATCGGTTGCAGGCGCCGGATTTTGCATGACGCGATATTGATCGGGTGTCTGCATGGCAGGCATCTCAATTTGTTCGGATAAAACATCGCGCGGCAAATTGAGCTGAACAGGGCCGCGGCGTGGCGACATGGCGACCCGAAACGCTTCTCTGAACATTTCCGGGATGCGGTTGGCCTTCGTCACTGTCCATGTTTTTTTGGTCACAGGTGTGAATAACGCCTGCTGGTCAACTTCTTGAAAAGCATCACGATACACATGTTCGGTGGATAACATTCCGGCAATGGATAGCACGGGTGAATAGGCCGCCGCCGCTTGCGCTAATCCAGTGACAAGATTGGTGGAGCCAGGGCCATTTTGACCAGCAAGGATAACCCCTGTCCGTCCTGATGCACGGGCAAAACCATCTGCCATATGAGTTCCCGTGCGTTCATCACGAACCCCGATAAAGCGAATATCTGGCGCATCATAGAGAGCATCAAACATTTCCATCGTCGCAGACCCGATGAGGCCAAAGACATGATCTACCCCTTCTGCTTTCAGCGCTTCAACCGCGGCTTGCCCGCCGGAAATCTGTTGGGGAGCAGAAGGTGTCATGATGATCGTCCTTTCTTGAGTTATATATGGTCTCTTGCAGCATTCAGGCTATTCGGGGGTCTTATAGATTTCACATAGTATTGGCATTGAGAAATTGAATAATAGCATCACTAAACATCTCTGGCGCCTCGATTAATCCAAGATGCTGTAAGTCAGGGATAATCCGCGTTTGTGATGCGGGTATTTCTGCGCTGATCTCGTGGCTCATCGCGGCCGTACTGCCGCTATCATGCTGGCATGTAATGATCAGACAAGGGCAATCAATCGGCGGCTCTGGCTTGATCAATTCGGTTACTCCGGCGGCTAGAACAAAGCGGCAATCGGCATACCAATCGGGATCATTTCGCAATAACTGATCGGCGGTGTGCTGCATTATCTCAGGGTGCTTTGTGCGAAAAGGTTCAGTATACCATCGCGCCAGCGTTGCCTCCATGGTTGCCGCCACGCCCTCACTACGGGTCTTTAAGGCGCGCTCCTCAACCGCTTTCTGGCCAGCCGCACCCCGATGATGAGGTGAGTTCATAACAACTATCCCGGCGGTTCGATCTGAATAATCCATGGCAAAACGGCGATTGATCATACCGCCCAGCGAAAACCCAATTAATACCGCTTTATCTAAATCCAAGCGGTTCATAAGGGCCAGGGTTTGGCGGGCAAATAGATCAAGGCTAGGGCGCTCATTTGGATCAGGCGGGGTGTTGCCATGCCCTACCAGATCAAAGCTGATGACGCGATGTGTGGGTGCTAGGGCTGGAATAATGCCGTCAAAGCAATGGTGATCAAGCCCTAAGCCATGAATAAAAATGAGCGGCATATGGTGCGGTTTTGCGGCTTTGCCAATGTCCCGGAACGCGGTGTCTTGAGCGTCTTCAGCAGGTATCATGATGATGCCAATCTTTATGCAGTTTTGGGCATTATGCAAGCGCCTGTATCATGCAAGTGCCGGAACAACCTTATCGCAGAATAGCTCCATAGATTTGATCTGTTCATCCATCGGCATCCCCATACTGGCGTAGTAAATAAAGGAGTCTACACCCAGCGCCTCATACCGCTTGAGCTTATCAATGACTTCATCTGGTGACCCAAAGAGCAGATTTTCTTCTAGCATTTCGCCGTTATATTCGTCTCTATTCGCCAGCTCGCTAAGGGGAATTTGTTTTGGAAAACCGTCTTTCACATCACCCATATTGCGGAACAGATTTTCAAACTGTCCCAGCACGCATTGAATGGACTGAACAGCGATATCTCGGCTTTGCTCATTCTCATAGACGGCGGCGTGGCGCATCAGCGCAAACTTGGGGCGCTTGGCTTCCGGGAACTTTTCCATCGCCTCATCCAGCCGTTGTTTATAAAGCTCAGCCTCAGAAAAGTCGCGGGTCAAAGGCCAACACATAACATTACAATTATTCTGAATGGCATAATCATAGGTGATCGGTGATCGTGCCGCCACCCAAAGGGGGGGATGCGGGTCTTGAACCGGTTTTGGAATGGATGTAGATAGCGGGAATTGCCAGAACTCGCCGTTATGCTCGTAATCGCCTTGCCATAAATTAAGCAATGCCGGCAGCATTTCATTCATATATTTCCACGCATCGGACTGTTTCAACCCGGGCATCATGCGATCAAACTCACGCTGATAGGCGCCTGAACCAATCCCAAACTCAAGCCGCCCATCGGTCAGCAAATCTGTCATTGCCGCTTCCCCAGCCAGCCTGATTGGATGCCAGTAAGAGGCGTTAACAACGGCACAGCCGAGGCGAATGTTTTTCGTGTTCTCGCCCCACCAGACAAGCAGCGAAAATGGATTGGGCGCGATAGTCATTTCAAGCGCGTGATGTTCTGCTGCCCAGGCGATCTCAAACCCTGCCTCATCAGCCATCTGAACCATCCTAAGCGTATGATCACGGACATCTTTCATGGCGATATTGTCATCCATACGTTCCAGATTTACTGCTAAATGAAATTTCATCTCACTCTCCTATCTTGTCCTTATCATCTTGCTACAAATTGACTTCCCAGCGGTTCTGACGAGGTGTTGATCCAAACGGTTTTTGGTCTGGTATAGTCATATACTGCCTGAAACCCGCTCTCTCTGCCGTAACCTGAATGTTTCATGCCGCCAAACTCAGCTATCGGCGATATCGCCCGATAGGTATTGACCCAGACAATGCCAGCCTTGATCGCATCGGATATCCGCATCGCACGGGCGCCATCACGGGTGAAAATGCCTGCCGCTAATCCATGTTTTGTATCATTGGCCATGGCAATGACTTCAGCCTCGGTCTTGAAACGGATTGCCGCCACCACGGGGCCGAATAATTCGGTATCAACAATGCGTAAATCCTGGCGCGGGCAATCTAAAATTGTTGGCTCAAAATATTGTCCAACCAGGCCATCAGGGGATTTGCCGCCAGTTACCAATGTTGCGCCTTCCTCAATAGCAAAGGCCACCTCGCTGCGGCATAGGTCAACCTGCGCGGTCGTGCATAATGGCCCTACCTCGGTCGCCTCGGCTAAAGGGTCGCCAATATGCACCTGTTGAGCCACCGCTTTCATGCGTTCCAAAAACGCATCAGCAATACTGTCATGAAGATAAAGGCGTGAGCCAGCCACACAGCTCTGCCCACTGGCGGCAAAAATACCTGACACCGCGCCATTGACGGCGCTCTCCAAATCCGCATCGTCAAAACAGATAAATGGGGATTTTCCGCCAAGCTCCAGCGATACTTCAGCAAAGTTTTCGGCAGAATTATGGATGATATGCTTGGCAGACTGAGGGCCGCCAGTAAAGCTGATTCGCGCGACTTTGGGATGCGTGGTTAAATATTTGCCGCATGGATCACCAAATCCTGTGACAATATTAACAACGCCATCAGGTATTCCAGCCTCAGCAATCAGCCTGCCAAAAGCAAGCATGGCAACCGAGGCATGTTCAGATGCTTTCAGGACTATGGTATTACCCGCCGCCAAAGCAGGGCCAATTTTGACCGCCGCCAAGAATAGCTGTGAGTTCCATGGCACGACCGCCGCAATCACCCCCAAAGGCTCTCTTTTGGTGAAGACAAACATGTCAGGTTTATCAATGGGTAGCGTTTCGCCATGAATTTTATCGGCGGCGCCAGCATAGAAATGAAAAAACTCAGCAATATATTTGGCTTGCCAGCGGGTTTCTTTGAATAATTTTCCGGTATCAATAGCCTCAATACGGCCGAATTCTTCTGATTTTTCAGCAAGCAAATCACCCAAACGGCGCAGGCAATGGCCGCGCTCTGTCGGGGTCATGCGTGACCATGGGCCATTAGTAAAGGCGTCATATGCGCTGTCAACGGCGCGATTAACATCGTCTGCTGTTGCTGCCGGAACGCGCGCCCATACCGCGCCAGTCGCCGGATTGATGCTATCAAAATAGCCGCCATCAGATGCCACCACCCAATGACCATTTATCAACATCGCATGTTCAGGAACTGGATTTGCCATATTTCCCTCCCTATTAATATTTTCCAGAAATTTTATTATTAGACAATAGAATAATTATGATGATAATTATCGAAAATATTGAATTAGCGAAATGATCATAAGATGCATCTTGTTGCCTTGAAAACATTGCTGGCGATTATCGAAACCGGAAGTCTCATTAAGGCGGCGGAACGGCTAAATGTTACCCAGTCAACGGTGACGGCACGGCTGCAAAGTCTTGAGAGCAGTTTAGGCCAGAAATTGGTTCAGCGAAATAAAAATGGTGCCAGTCTGACAGCATCAGGGCTAAAGCTAAAACGCTATGCTGAGGTTATTTTAGAATTATGGCGACAGGCTGAGGCTGAAACAGCTCTGCCACCCGATATGGCTGCTATTTATCACATGGGATGTCTGCCTGATCTTTGGCCGCAATATGGGCAGATGCTGGTTGATTTGGTGCGTCAGGTCACGCCGCCAATAGCCCTTAGCTCATGGCCTGGCTCGCCTCAAGATTTGCATGGTTGGCTCAATAATGGGGTTGTTGATATTGCTATCAGCACGACCGCCTTTGCAAGCAATGATATCTATACCGCTAACCAAATCAAAGAACAGCTGGTATTGGTTGGCGACCGCCCTGATCGCCCTGTGCGCTTTGATCCGGGCTATATTTATGTTGATCATGGGGTGGAGTTTGCGCGTGATCATATAGCGGAGTTTTCAGATGCAGATGTGGCTCGCATCAGCTTTGGCTCTAGCATATGGGCGAAAGATTATATGCTGGCAAATGGCGGCAGTTGCTATCTGCCTGTCAGTCTAATTGCCAATGAGGTCATGACCAATCAGATATTTGTCATTGATGGTGCGCCACAATTTACGCGGCAGATTTATCTCGCATGGCGCCATACCGAACAAGCGGCGGCGTCATTAGCCGACCTCATCCAGCAATTTCTGGATCATATCAAAGATACCAGTCATGATGCGTTTAATGCGGATAGATGATCACGAAGCATGAGACGGATTATCATTTTCGGTTATGCCAATCAGCCCTGAAATCCATAGATTGATTGCTGGCTAATCAATAAAAGGCGGGAGACGATAGAAGTTATTATTCATGGCTGCCGCGGATCAACGCCAGCGCCTTCGCCGGATACGGTTATATATGGCGGTAACACGAGTTGCGTTGAGCTACGCTTTAATCATACCCAGTGTTTTTTTGATACTGGCACAGGCTTCTGCTGTGCCGAATTACTTGAGCCGCATATTTTTATTTTTTACAGCCATTTTCATCATGACCACATTCAGGGCTTGGCGTTTAATTCAGCCCTGTTTGAGAGGACAGCCCCAATAATTCTAACCTCAGCCTTGGCTCCAACAGCAGAATTGAAGCAGGCCATAAAAACCTATTTTTCAGGCATTTATTTTCGCTGGATATACTGGCAACAGCAACGGATTTATATATTCAGGATATCATGGCGGTTAAAAATAGCATGGCCAGGCAGGGCCAGTTAAGCTGGCTCAAGCTCCAGCATCCGGGCGGCTGTTATGGCTATCGGATTGACGCTGGCGGTAAGCGGTTTTGTTATCTGACTGACAATGAATATGACCAAGGGCAATTCGCGCAATTAGTGGATTTTACGGCAGGTGCTGATCTTGTGATATGGGATGGCATGTTCACCAATGATGAGCAGGCCAGCAAAGCAGGCTGGGGACATTCGTCCATTGAACAAGGAATTGATTTTTATCAGAACACCGATATCAAACGCCTTATGATCACGCATCATGCACCGTTCAGGCATGATGATATGCTGGCTAAACTTGAAAAAAAGCTACCGCAAGGGATGATCTTTGCCAAAGATCAGCTTAGAATAATGCTTTAGGATTTAGCCATTGGTGACAGGAGCATTGATCATGACGGTAGCAGACAGAGTATTAGAAACGGTTCCGGCGCGTCAAGGAAGGGCGGCTTATGTTAAGACGGGTGAGGCTATCACCATCATCAATACGCATGGCACGCAAGTTGTTGATACATGGTGTTTCCGGACAGATAATTTGACTGAGTTTATGTCCATGGAACATCAACGCAGTATCTCACAATCCATGTTCCCTGCGGTTGGGGCGCCGCTATATAGCAATCATCGGCGGCCGCTCCTGACGGTCGAGGAGGATACCTCACCAGGCCGCCATGATACAATACTTGCGGCGTGTGATGTGTACCGTTATCAGATGCTTGGCTGCGCGGACTATCATGATAATTGCACGGATAATCTGGCGGCGGCAATGAAAGCCATCGGCTTGACCGCGCCTGAAACACCATCGCCGCTTAATCTATGGATGAATATTCCGTTCACATTAGATGGCGCAACAGATTTCTGTCCACCATTATCCAAGCCTGGGGATTATATCCGCCTGCGCGCGCATCATGATGTTATTGTTGTTATGTCGACATGCCCGCAAGATATGGTGCCGATCAATGGCGAGGATATGATTATCCGTGAAGTGCAGTATTTTGTTGAGTGAGCAAACCGATTTCAACATCGGCGTGATATGTTGGGTCAGGTCATTGCCAAAGGGTAAGCATTGCCAAGGGTAAGCATTGAATCCGGTGAAAACGCATTATCTTTCTAATTGTTAGCGCATATTGCATATCTCCTATAATATGACGCTATCATTTTGCATGGGCATAAAGTCAATGATCAGAAATCGTTTTTGTCACTTAATCTGCGCCTATTTATTAAGCCCTTTTTTGTTATGTTTTGTTTTGGTGTCTTCGGTATCGGCGCAATATGGTCAATCTGCTCCTAAAGTTGAGGTTGCTGAGGTGATCTCTGGTGTCATTGCCGCCCAAAATATGATTGAAGGGCGGATTATTGCGAGCCAGGATTTAGCCATTGTCACCACCATTGATGGAGTCGTGAAATTAGCATCTTGGCGTGATGGTGATTTTGTTGATAAGGGGGTGCTGATCGCCCAACAAGATACGGCGAAAACCCAGCTCAAACATGATCAGCTTGCCTTACAGCAGAGCGAAACCAATCAGCTGATCACGCAAATTAAAACGTCTCTTGATTTTGAGGCTGACCTCTTGGCTTTGGCGCAAGCGCAAACGGCCTTGCAGCAAGCCCGATTAGAGCGGCTGACCGAATTAGCGACTGAAAATATCGTCCCCAAAGATCGGCTGGATGAAGCCTTGCGCGCGTATCTTCAGGCGCGGCAAGCGGAAGTCACGTTCCAGAAAAATATCGCCAAGCTCGAAAGTGATCTGATCCAAACGCAAATCAAAGTGGAATTGATCGCCATTGAGATTGCTGATGCCAAATCTGATATTATATCAAGCCGTCTCATTGCTCCGGCCGCCGGTCAGCTCGTTAGTGTCACCTCATTGGATAATCAGTATTTTCGCAAAGGTGAGATGGTCGCGCAGATCCGCGCCTCTAGCGGCTATGAAATTGAGGTTGATATCCCTATTTCCATGCTCGGATTTTTGCGGCAGGGCAAAACCATAACAGGCTTTGATGCCGCAGGCAGAGAGCTGACGGCGATAATCCGCAGTGAGATTCCAACAGAAAACCAAAAAACCAATTCCCGATCTGTCCGCTTCACAATCACATCAGAGCTGACCCCTGCCATGATGGCTGATCAGGCGCGTGTGCGGGTGAATATCCCGGCATCGGATCAACAGGCGGTCGTTACGATCCCGTCTGATGCTATTATTCCTGATGCTGATGGCGTCTATGTATTTGTCATTAAAGACGACAAGGTGTTCCGCCGCAATATCGCTATTGGCGCAACCATTGCTGATCGCATTGTCATAAAGACTGGCCTTACCATAGGTGAGAAGATTGTCACAAAAGGCAATGAGGGCTTGCGTGATGGGATGGCGGTCGAGATTGTTCAGCCATGAGAGCCGCCGCAATCCATAACAGAAGAATAATGGATAGATATGTCTAATCTGATCCGCATTTCTATTAATCATCTTACGGCCGTTATGGCGATAATGCTGATGATTTTCCTGTTTGGCTTATCGGCCTTGCAACAGGTTCCTATTCAGTTAACGCCTGATATTGAACGGCCAGTATTGCAGGTGCGGGTGAATTGGCCGGGGGCATCGCCGGCGGATGTTGATCGAGAGATTATCAATCGGCTGGAAAGAGACCTTAGCGCCTTAAGTGGAATTGAAAAAATCGTCTCACGGTCATTTTCAGGCTCAGCAAGAGTGACTATCACCTATTCAGTGCATCAAGATATGGATAAGGCGTTGACCTTACTGCTGTCAGAATTATCAGGGATAACTGGTCTGCCTGATGACGCTAAAGCCCCGATTGTGCGGACATCAAACTCTGATGATTCGCCTATTGCCCGGCTCGCCCTGACTGCGCTCAAAGATAATAATGTTGATGTGGCGGACGCGGCTGATATTGATGCTTTAGGGCGGTTTCTGACAACCAATATCATGGACCCTCTGGCGCGTGTTGAGGGTGTTTCTGATGTGTTCAAATATGGCGGTAATGAATTTGAGATGCGGGTCATTATTGATCCTGAAAAACTTGCTTTATATCGTCTTAATATAACAACAGTCATTAATGCTTTGCGATCAGCAACAACGCAGCAAACTGTTGGTAATATTGAGGCGGGCAAGCGTGAATATATTGTTCGTGTCTCATCACCATCTTTTACCCTGGCGGAAGCGGGGCATATTGTTATTCGCGCTGATCAAGCTGAGAACGGCAATATTATCCCTGTCCGGCTTTCCGACATTGCGCGGCTTGAAGTCAAGCCTGCCCTTGCCAGCAGTTTCCGCAGGCTTAATGGTGAGAATGCAATTATCATAAACCTGACCCGTGAACAGGGGACAAATGTTGTTGAAACGATGGGGCGGATTAAAGAAAGGATTGCTGATCTCAATCAAAATACGCTTAAACAAATGGGGATTAAATTACGAGTTATATATGATGAAACCGTCTATATCTCATCGGCGATTTCACTGGTTCAGCAGAATATCTTTATTGGCGGGGCTTTGGCGTTAAGTATTCTGCTTTTATTCATGCGGAGCCTGCTGCCCACGCTGATCGTATTCTGTGCAATCCCTATTTCTGTCATTGGAACATTTGTTGCCATCTCGGCACTTGGGCTTTCGATCAATGTAATCTCGCTTGCTGGCCTTGCCTTTGCGGTTGGTATGGTGGTGGATGCGTCCATTGTTAGTCAGGAAAATATTTTCCGATTGCGACAAGCAGGACAGAGCGCCAAACAAGCCGCCTTT
>NZIT01000062.1 GCA_002691725.1 SAR116 cluster bacterium
GCAAGAAATAGAGGTAATTGGAGTCAAGCATGGCACGTTCTGTTTGGAAAGGCCCATTTGTCGACGGTTTTCTGCTTAAAAAAGCAGATGCTGTTCGTGATTCAGGTCGTAATGATGTGATTAAGACATGGTCTCGGCGGTCAACCATTATGCCTCAGTTTGTTGGGCTGACATTTGGTGTTCACAATGGCAACAAATTTATTCCGGTATCCGTGACGGAGGATATGGTTGGTCATAAGTTTGGTGAGTTTGCACCAACTCGTACCTTCTACGGTCACGCCGCCGATAAGAAATCAAAGCGATAGGGTTTAGTTATGGGACAGCAGTCAAACCAAAGACGGGAGTCAGATAACGAAGCGAAAGCCATGCTTCGCAATCTGCGCGTTAGCCCGCAAAAGCTGAATGAGGTTGCTTCTATGATCCGTGGTATGACGGCATCAAAGGCACTTGCCGCTCTCAGCTTTTCGCGCCGCCGCATTTCAGGTGATGTGAAAAAGACACTTCAGAGCGCAATTTCCAACGCAGAAAACAATCATTCGCTGGATGTTGATCGGCTGATCGTCAGAGAAGCATATGTAGGAAAAGGTCTGGTTATGAAGCGCTTTCACGCTCGCGCTCGCGGTCGTGGGGCTCGTATCCTAAAGCCGTTTTCACATTTAACCATCGTTGTAGCAGAAAAAGAGGATGCCTGATGGGACAGAAAGTTAAACCAATCGGGCTACGGCTCGGGATCAATCGGACATGGGACTCACGCTGGTATGCTGACCGCAACTATGCTGAGCTACTTCATGAAGATATTGAACTGCGTGAATATCTGATGGAAAAGCTGAAAGCTGCGGCCATTAGCCGGGTTGTTATTGAGCGTCCAGCAGGTCGGGCGCGGATTTCTATCTATGCTGGTCGTCCGGGATTAATTATCGGCAAAAAAGGCCAGGATATCGAAGACTTGCGCAAAGAACTTGCCAAGCGTGTTGGTATCGAAGTCAGCCTCAATATTATTGAAGTCAGAAAGCCTGAGATTGATGCCAAGCTAATTGCCGAGTCAATCGCGCAGCAGCTGGAACGCAGGGTGGCTTTCCGCCGGGCAATGAAGCGCGCCGTGCAATCAGCTATGCGTCTTGGTGCTTTGGGGGTTCGGATTAACTGTGCTGGCCGTCTCGGCGGAGCTGAGATCGCGCGGACGGAATGGTATCGTGAAGGCCGTGTGCCGCTTCACACTCTGCGCGCCGAAGTTGATTATGGCGAAGGGACTGCGCATACGACTTACGGTGCTTGCGGTATCAAGGTTTGGGTATTTAAGGGTGAGGTTCTGACGCATGATCCGATGGCACAGGATAAGCGTCTAGCCGAAAAGCAGGCCGGATCAAACCCACGGCCTGAGACAAGAGGTTAAGCGTTATGTTGCAACCAAAGCGTACAAAATTCCGTAAAGCCCATAAAGGCCGTATTCATGGTATGGCTAAGGGTGGCACCCAGCTCAATTTTGGTGCCTATGGGCTGAAGGCGACAACGCCTGCTCGTGTTACGGCGCGTCAGATTGAGGCTGCTCGTAGAGCGATTACTCGTCACTTGCGTCGTGCAGGTCGGGTCTGGATACGCATCTTTCCTGATGTTCCAGTCTCAACAAAGCCGGCAGAAGTTCGGATGGGTAAAGGTAAGGGTAATCCTGAATTTTGGGTTGCCCGGGTAAAGCCTGGTCGGATTATGTTTGAAATTGATGGGGTGCAAAAAGATTTAGCTACGCAAGCCCTTATCTTAGCATCGGCCAAACTGCCGCTGGACACTCGTGTGGTCAGCAGGCTAGGCGAATAGGAGACAAGTTATGGCAGCTGTAAAAGCGGAAGAGCTGAGATCAAAATCACCGGATGAGCTGAAAACTCAGCTAACATCCCTGAAAAAAGAGGCGTTCAATTTACGTTTCCAGGGTGCCACAGGTCAGCTGGAAAATCCGGCCCGTATGCGTCTGGTTCGGCGTGAGATTGCTCGTGTTAAAACCGTCTTGGCTGAAAAGTCAAACGCCACCAGTGTTCAGGAGTAGAGAATTATGCCTAAACGTGTTCTAAAGGGTGTGGTGGTAAGCGATAAATCTGACAAGACGATTATTGTCAATGTCGAGCGTCGCATTATGCACCCTCTCTATAAAAAGTTTATTACACGCAGTAAGCGTTATGCCGCGCATGACGTTGAAAATCGCTTTAAGACTGGTGATCGTGTCAGCATTCAAGAATGCGCCCCGATTTCCAAATCCAAGCGTTATGCCGTGATATATGAAGATAACGCAGCGCAAGCCAAATAGGCCAGTTTCAGGAGTTTGACCAATGATACAAATGCAGACAAATCTGGATGTGGCCGATAACTCAGGTGCGCGTCGTGTACAGTGCATTAAGGTGCTTGGCGGCACTGGCCGTAAAGTGGCTAATGTTGGTGACATTATTATCGTATCCGTCAAGGAAGCTATTCCTCGCGGTCGGGTGAAAAAGGGTGACGTCCATAAGGCCGTTATCGTCCGCACGGCAAGTGAGATTAAGCGTCCTGATGGAAGTGTTATCCGTTTTGATAAAAACGCCGCTGTTCTGATTAATCAGTCGAATGAGCCTATTGGAACCAGAATCTTTGGCCCAGTGACCCGTGAATTGCGGGCGCGGCGCTTTATGAAAATTGTTTCTCTGGCACCGGAGGTGTTGTAATGGCACAGAAGTTTAAGATCAAAAAAGGTGATACCGTTGTTGTCATCACTGGCCGTGAAAAAGGTAAATCCGGTGAAGTAACAGAAGTTATGCGTGCCGAAAACCGCGTCATTGTCCAAGGTGTGAATATGGTAAAAAAGCATATTCGTGCCAGTCAGTCTGGGCCAGGCGGTATTGAGCAGAAAGAAGCCCCGCTTCATGTCTCAAATGTGGCACATATTGATCCAGAAACCAGCAAGCCCACCCGCGTTGGTTTTGATGTTAAGGATGGGGTGAAAACCCGTATTGCTCGCCGTTCTGGCAAGGCAATCGGCTAACCAGGAGTGTAAAGCTGCGATGAAAACGCGTCTACAAGATCATTATGAGACGGCTGTTCGCCCAGCGCTGATGGAAAGTTTCGGTTACAAAAATAACCTTGAAGTTCCAAAGCTAGAAAAAGTAGTCATCAACATGGGCGTTGGTGAAGCTGTCAAGGATTCGAAGAAAATTGAGCAGGCTACGGCTGAGCTAACCGCTATTGCCGGTCAAAAGCCAGTTATCACAAAGGCAAAAAATTCAGTCGCCAGTTTCAAACTGCGTGATGGAATGGCCATTGGCTGCAAGGTCACTCTGCGCCGTGAGCGGATGTATGAGTTTCTTGATCGTCTGGTGACCATTGCATTGCCTCGCGTTAAGGATTTTCGGGGTCTTAATCCCAAGAGCTTTGATGGGCATGGTAACTATGCTCTCGGCGTCAAGGAGCAGATTATTTTCCCTGAGATTGAATACGACAAAATCGATGCTGTCCGTGGAATGGATATTATCGTTGTTACAACCGCCAAGACCGATGATGAAGCGCGTGAATTACTCCGCGGGTTTTCATTTCCGTTCCAGGCCTAGGCAGGAGTTTGTGAAATGGCAAAAGTTAGCGCTATTGATAAAAATCTGAAAAGACAAAAGCAAGTAGCAAAATCTGCTTCTCGCCGGGCACGTCTTAACGCAATCGTTAAGGATAAATCATTGCCTATCGAGGAGCGGTTTGAAGCCACGTTGAAACTGGCACAAATGCCGCGCAATGGAGCAAAGATTCGTCTGCGTAACCGTTGCCGCGTTACCGGTCGTCCACGCGGCTATTATCGTAAACTGGGCATGTCACGGATCGCATTGCGTGATCTGGCATCCTTCGGGCAAGTGCCCGGCGTTGTGAAATCAAGCTGGTAAGGGGAGAATAGAAAATGACTATGAGTGATCCTCTAGGCGATATGCTAACGCGCATCCGTAATGGCCAGTCTGCGCGTAAGGATGTTGTGAAAAGCCCGGCATCACGGTTCAGAAGTGATGTATTAGGTGTGCTTAAGCGTGAAGGCTATATTCGTGATTATTCCAGCGTTGAAATGCGCCCTGGTATTTATGAGCTGAAGATTGAGCTTAAATATCACGAAGGTCAGCCGGTTATCTCTGAAATTAAGCGGGTGTCGCGTCCAGGCCGCCGCGTCTATTCAAAGATCAAAGACCTTGGGCAGATTTATAACGGTCTTGGTATTTCTATCCTGTCCACTCCGCGTGGTGTTCTTTCTGATTTGGAAGCACGCGAAGCCAATGTCGGCGGAGAAGTTCTCTGCCGTGTGTTCTAAGGGAGGTTTGATATGTCACGTGTAGGTAGCAGTCCTATCATTATTCCTGATGGCGTCAATCTGATGATTGAGAACGGCGTGGTTTCGGTAAAGGGCAAAAATGGTGAGATTAAGATGCCTGTTCCGCCTTTGGTTGAACTTGAGATGTCTGATAACACCCTTGTTGTTAAACCTGTCAATGATAACGGCAAAAGCCGCGCGCTTTGGGGGACGGCACGTGCCAGTATCAATAATATGGTGACTGGTGTGTCCGAAGGGTTTAGTAAAAATCTTACCATTCACGGCGTTGGTTATCGGGCACAAATGCAGGGCAATAAACTTGTTCTGGCGCTTGGTTTCAGCCACCCTGTTGAAATGGAAGTCCCGGCAGAAGTCAACGCGTCTGTTGAAAATAACACTCTGATCAAGCTGTCCAGCCATGATAAGCAAGTGCTTGGCCAGTTTGCCGCAGAAATTCGCCGGAAACGCCCACCAGAGCCATATAAAGGCAAAGGGGTTCGTTACGAAAACGAACAAATCCTGCGCAAAGAAGGCAAGAAGAAGTAGAGGTCATATTCATGAAATCACATCAATTATTCTTGCGTCGCAAGATCAGAAACAGAAATCAGCTTAGCAAGGCGAATAATGGTCGTCCGCGTTTGTCTGTCCATCGTTCCTCCAAGCATATTTATGCTCAGATTATCGATGACGCGCGCGGCGTAACGCTTGCCTCGGCTTCATCCCTCGACAAAGATATGAAGGGGAAGGCTGGGTCAAATTGTGATGCTGCTACAACCGTTGGCAAACTTGTTGCTGAACGGGCAAAGAAAAGTGGCGTTGAGACGGTTATTTTTGACCGTGGCGGATTTATTTATCATGGCCGGGTTAAGGCGCTTGCAGAAGCAGCGCGTGAAGCCGGTCTGAAATTCTAGGAGGAAAGCATGGCTCGTTCCGATACACGTGACAATCAGCGCGAAGACAGCGATCTTATTGATAAGCTGGTTGGTATCAATCGTGTTGCCAAAGTGGTTAAGGGTGGTCGCCGTTTTGGTTTTGCTGCTCTCGTTGTTGTTGGTGATACCAAAGGCCGCGTTGGCTTTGGATCAGGTAAGGCAAAAGAAGTGCCTGAGGCGATCCGCAAAGCTACTGAGGCGGCTAAACGCAATATGATCCGTGTTCCACTGCGTGATGGGCGTACGCTTCATCATGACATCGAAGGCCATTTCGGTGCTGGTCACGTTGTCCTGCGCGCGGCGCCTGCGGGTACTGGTGTGATTGCTGGTGGTCCGATGCGTGCTGTCTTTGAAACATTAGGTATTCAGGATATTGTGGCTAAATCAATTGGCACATCAAATCCGCATAATATGATTAAGGCAACATTTGCTGCTCTTAAAGGCATTCAGGCACCGCGTGCCGTTGCCGCTAAGCGGGGTAAGCGGGTTGCTGATATTCTTGGCAAGAAAAACAAAGCCGAGGAAAGCAAAACACCAGAGGCCGCTGAGGCCTGATAAAGGGGAATAGGTATGGCAGCGAAAGCAACAGTGCGAGTGACCCAAACCGGTAGCCCAATTGGACGCAGGGCTGATCAACGTCAGACGTTAATCGGACTTGGTCTGAACAAGATGGGTCGCACCAAGGTTCTAGAAGATACACCGGCAATTCGTGGGATGATCAATAAAGTCTCTCACCTTGTCCGCGTCGATGATGATCAGAAATAAGGGTGGCCAGATATGAAACTTCATGAGATCAAAGATAACGAAGGTGCCTGCAAGACTGGTAAACGTCTAGGCCGCGGTATTGGCTCGGGCAAGGGTAAAACCTCAGGTTCAGGTCATAAAGGTCAAAAAGCGCGCTCAGGCGTTGCGATTAATGGCTTTGAGGGTGGCCAAATGCCGATTAATCGGCGTCTGCCCAAGCGCGGATTTAACAATATTTTCCGCCGCCGTTTTGCTATCGTTAATTTAGGTGATGTTCAAGCTGCTATTGATAATGGTAAGCTTGACGCCAAAAAAGATATTGATGCCGCCGCTTTAATAGCATCAGGTCTTGTCACGCATCCCCGTGATGGTGTGCGTCTGCTTGGCAATGGTGAGCTTAAGGCAAAGATTAAGATGCATGTCGCCGGGGCTTCTGCGAGCGCTCGTGAGGCTGTTGAAAAAGCTGGTGGTGCGCTGGTTGTTATCGAAAAAACAGTATCACAAGATGCTGATAAAACTACGGAAAGTGGTAAGGCATAATGGCAAGAACGCCAGACAGAATGGCCGTTGGTGCAGGGTTAGGGGCTTTCAGCAAAGCCTCTGATTTACGTCAACGTATTCTATTCACGCTGGGTGCGCTGATTGTTTATCGCCTGGGGACATATATCCCTGTTCCCGGTATTAATCCTGATATACTGGCGGATATTTTCAGCCGCAATTCATCGGGTATCCTGGGCATGTTTGACATGTTCAGTGGCGGCTCACTTGGCCGTATGACGATTTTTGCATTGACCATTATGCCATATATCACGGCATCAATTATCATGCAGTTAATGACGTCTATCGTGCCTAGTCTTGAGACGCTGAAGAAAGAAGGCGAAGCTGGCCGCAAAATCATTAATCAATATACTCGCTATTTGACCGTGCTTCTGGCAACGGTGCAAGGCTACGGCATTGCTGTTGGGCTGGAGCAAGCGCAAGGCGTGGTTTATGACCCCGGCATGTTCTTCCGCGTAACAACAGTCGTAACGCTGGTTGGCGGTACATTATTCCTGATGTGGCTGGGTGAGCAAATCACTCAGCGCGGCGTTGGTAACGGCATATCGCTGATCATCTTCTCTGGCATTGTGGCTAATCTGCCGAGCGCTTTGGCAGGCACGTTTGAGCTGGGGCGGACAGGCGCATTATCGCCGTTCCTGATCCTGTTCTTCTTGCTCATGGCGGTTGCTGTGATCGCCTTTATTGTCTTTATTGAGCGCTCTCAACGGCGCATCTTGATCCAATATCCAAAACGCCAACAGGGCAATAAAGTTTTTGGCGGTGAGTCATCGCACCTGCCGCTAAAGGTTAATGTTGCAGGAGTTATCCCGCCGATCTTTGCATCCTCGCTATTGTTAATGCCTGTCTCTATTCTGAGCTTGTCAAATACCGCTGATGGTGGGGCAGGCTGGCTCGTCACGCTGAATGCCTTACTTGGCCGTGGTCAACCGCTTTATCTTGGTATCTATATCGCTCTGATCGTGTTCTTTGCGTTTTTCTATACAGCGATCGTGTTCAACCCATCGGATACAGCCGAAAATCTGCGCCGCTATGGCGGCTATGTGCCGGGTATTCGCCCCGGTCAGCCGACAGCCGATTATCTGGATTACGTCCTGACACGAATAACTGTTCTTGGTGCGGCTTATCTATCGGCGGTCTGTATTTTGCCTGAGATATTAATAAGCCAGTATAGTGTGCCATTTTATTTTGGCGGCACGAGTTTGCTGATTGTGGTGACAGTGACGCAAGATACGATGACTCAAGTTCAGTCGCATCTGATGGCGCATCAATATGAAAGCTTGATCCGTAAATCAAACCTAAGAGGCAAGAAAAGATGATTATTATCCTTCTTGGTCCTCCTGGTGCTGGTAAAGGCACGCAAGCGACACGGCTCATGGACAAATACGGATTTGTTCAGCTTTCGACAGGCGATATGCTGCGTGAGGCGATTGCCAATAGCACCGAGCTAGGGATGCAGGCGAAGGCGATTATGGAAGCTGGTAATCTGGTTGAGGATCACATCATTCTTGGCATGATTGGTGAGCGGCTCAGCTCTGGCGCATCAGATGAGGGCGTTATTCTTGATGGCTTCCCACGGACAATCGCCCAAGCCGAAGGTCTTGATGCCATGCTCGCGGAAATGAGCTTGGGCGTTGATCATGTGATTGAAATGCAAGTGGATGAGCAAATGCTCGCTGACCGGATTGTCAAGCGGGCGGCGGAGTCCGATCAGGTTCGTGATGATGACACGGTTGAGGTGCTACAAAAGCGGCTCAAGGTGTATCATGAAAGTACTGCCCCGATTATTCCTTACTACACGGATAAGGGGCGGCTGAGTGTTGTTGATGGTATGCAGGCAATAGAAACTGTCGCATCAGCAATTGATAACATTATTGGTGGGCAGGAGGTCTGACCACGCTTGACTGTAACGCACTTATGGCTATAATTCGCGCTTCNGAATATGAGGTTAATNNTTACGGTCTNAGTGGATAAANGTTCCGGTCNAATTTATAAAGGAGAGGGCAGTGGCTCGTATCGCTGGTGTCAACATACCGACAAAGAAAAGGGTAAAAATTGCCCTGACATACATTCACGGCATTGGCAGCACTTCTGCCAATAAAATCTGTGATAAGGCTGGATTGACTGAAGAGCGTCGTGTCAATGACCTGACTGAGGATGAGTTAACTCGGATCAGAGATATCATTGATGCGGATTTCCTGGTGGAAGGCGATTTGCGCCGCCAGACGTCAATGGCTATCAAGCGTTATCTTGACCTCGGATGCTTGAGGGGATTGCGCCATCGCCGAAACCTGCCAGTGCGAGGACAGCGAACCCATACCAACGCGCGCACACGCAAAGGCCCGGCAAAGGCCATCGCTGGTAAGAAGAAATAGGGCGATAGGAGAGCATTATGGCAAAACAACCTTCACAAGCTCGTGTCAGACGTCGTGAGAAGAAAAACATCACTAATGGTGTCGCGCATGTCAACTCGTCTTTTAACAACACCAAAATCACTATCACAGATGTTCAGGGCAATGCTATTGCGTGGTCATCTGCTGGTGGAATGGGATTTAAGGGATCACGGAAATCAACACCTTATGCGGCTCAGATTGCGGCTGAGGATGCTGGCAAAAAAGCCATTGAACATGGCATGAAAACCATCGATGTTCAGGTTAGTGGTCCCGGTACCGGGCGCGAATCTGCCTTGCGGGCGCTTCAATCGGTAGGCTTTAACATTAGCTCAATCCGTGATGTCACGCCAATCCCACATAATGGATGCCGTCCACGTAAGCGTCGCCGCGTCTAATTAAAACCTGTTTGACGCATTGAAATATTGCCTTTGAACCGATTGATATGGTGATCGGCGGCAAAGATGAAAAAGGAAACTGGCTATGATCGAATTGAACTGGCAGGAACTGAAAAAACCAGAAAAGCGTAACGTTGCTTATGATGAGCATAATAGCAATAAAGTCACCATGACTTTTGATCCATTTGAGCGCGGATTTGGGGTTACTGTTGGCAATGCTTTGCGTCGTGTTTTGCTGTCATCATTACAGGGTGCGGCGATCACGTCGGTTCAGATTCAAGGTGTCTTGCATGAGTTTTCCTCCGTTGCAGGAGTCAACGAAGACATTACTGATATGGTGCTTAACCTCAAAGGCGTTGCGGTTAAAATGTCTGTTGAAGGCCCTAAGCGTCTGCGCCTTAATGCCGAAGGCCCGTGTGTCGTCACCGCTGACATGATTAATCTGGTTAATGGCATTGAGATTATGAACCCTGACCATGTTATCTGCACGCTTGATGATGGTGCTACTCTTGGCATGGAACTGACCGTTGATACCGGAAGCGGCTATGTGCCAGCAAGCGCAAGTAAGCACGAAGACCCGCCAATCGGTTTGATCCCCATTGACGCGATTTACTCGCCAATCCGGCAGGTCGCCTATAAGGTTGAAAATACCCGTGTTGGTCAGCGTACGGATTTTGACAAACTGATCCTGACTGTTGAAACAGATGGCTCTGTTAATCCCGAAGATGCGGTCGCCTTTGCGGCCAGGATTATTCAAGACCAGTTGCAGTATTTCATTAACTTTGAAGAGCCAAAATCCACGCAGGCAAGCGAAGAAGTTGATGACATTCCGTTTAACCGTAACCTGCTTCGCAAGGTTGATGAATTGGAATTATCTGTGCGCTCTGCGAATTGTCTGAAGAACGACAACATTGTTTATATTGGTGACTTGTGTCTGAAAACTGAGCCTGAGATGCTGCGTACACCTAATTTTGGACGTAAGTCACTTAATGAAATCAAGGAAGTCCTACAAGGCATGGGGCTTGAACTTGGAATGGATATCCAGTATTGGCCACCTGAAAATATCGAAGATTTGGTCAAACGTCTGGACGAGCCGTTCTAAGCCACACCCCCCGTTAACTGGAGAAATCACATGCGCCATCGTATATCTGGTCGGAAATTGAACCGCACGTCACAGCATCGCCAGATGTTGTTCCGTAACATGTCACAGGCGTTAATTCGGCATGAACAAATCGTTACCACGCTTGCTAAGGCGCGGGAATTGCGGCCTGTTGTTGAAAAGCTGATTACGCTTGGTAAGCGCGGTGATCTGCATGCTCGGCGTCAGGCTTTTGCGCGTCTCCGTGATGATGCAATGACCAGCAAGCTGTTTGAGGTGCTGGGTAAGCGTTATGCTGATCGTAATGGTGGTTATACGCGCATTATCAAGGCGGGGTATCGCTATGGTGATGCCGCCTCTATGGCTGTTATTGAGCTGGTTGATCGAGACGAGGACGCGCGCGGCCTTGGTGACCGACCAGAAGAAGAGATTGAAGCCACAGCATAATCTGCTGATCTTACAAGATATGATCAAAGGCCGGTTTTCATACCGGCCTTTTTGTTTATACTGACACCATGACGCCTAATCATGATGAGCTATTTACCCATAACGCGCCAAGGCCATTGGCTGATATGTTGCGGCCTGATGATCTTGATGCTGTCTTTGGGCAGGATCATCTGCTCAGCAAAGATGGTACGTTGCGCCGCATGGTTGAGGCGGCAAAAGCAGGGCAGCCTTTTCCATCCTTAATTTTCTGGGGTGCGCCGGGAACTGGTAAAACAACGATAGCACGACTTCTGGCTGATGCGATCGGGATGCAGTTTGAGCCTGTATCGGCGGTCTTTGACGGGGTTGCTGATCTGCGCCGTGTTTTCGCTAAAGCTCGTGAAAATCGAGCCGCTGGCCGCAAGACGCTGATGTTTGTTGATGAGGTTCACCGATTTAACAAAGCTCAGCAAGATGGGTTGCTGCCGCATGTTGAGGATGGGCTGGTTACTCTGGTCGGGGCCACCACCGAGAACCCAAGCTTTGCGCTCAATGGCGCGTTGCTATCGCGCTGTCAGGTATTGGTCTTGAACAGGCTTGATGAGCCAGCGCTTAATCAGATTATTGCCCGTGCCGAAAGCCATTATGGTCAAGCTCTGCCTATTACTGATGAAGCGCGAGCAATGCTCTGTGCTATGGCTGATGGTGATGGCCGCTATTGTCTCAATGCTGTTGAAACGATTATGGCGCAAATCTCCAACGCCTCCCCGATGGCATCTTCAAGTTCATCTGGTGAGTCTGGTGATCTATTATCTGCGGAAGATTTAGGCAAGTTATTATCACAGCGAGCAATGGCCTTTGATCGGGCAGGTGATCAGCATTATAATCTGATGTCAGTGTTGCATAAATCCTTGCGCTCATCGGATGCTGATGCGGCATTATACTGGTTTGCCCGCATGGTTATTGGTGGTGAGGATGTGCATTATATTTTGCGGCGGTTAACCCGATTTGCGGCTGAAGATATTGGTCTTGCTGAGCCTGAAGCGCTACCTCGTGCGATTGCTAGCTGGAATAGCTTTGAGCGTTTGGGTTCACCCGAAGGCGAGCTATCGGTTGCCCAATTAGTGCTTTATCTGGCAACGGCGCCTAAATCCAACGCCATTTATACTGCCTATAAATCGGCTATGCGCACGGCTAAGGAGACAGGTTCACTGGCGCCGCCTGCTCATATGCTGAACGCGCCAACAGGCCTGATGAAAGATTTGGGCTATGGGCAGGGCTATGTTTATGATCATGACACTTCTGATGGGTTTTCAGGACAAAGTGGCTTTCCTGATAATATGCCGCGGCAGAGTTTTTATTTCCCTGCCGAGCGAGGGTTTGAACGTGAGGTCAAAAAACGTCTTCAATGGTGGGCAAAACGGCGCGCCCAAAAAGGGCAACCGGAAGACTATTCCGAAGATGGAACTGACGCTGAAGCCAAAGATGAGGATACATCCAAATGAGCAAAGGCTTTGATTGCTTTGTCGGTATCGACTGGTCAGGGGCAAAAGGGCAATATCATCGCGGAATTCAACTGGCCATGCTGACAGCAAAGTCAGACAGCCCGCAATATATAGAGCCGCCTGATAAGCGCGGCTGGTCGCGGCAGATGGTGATGGATTGGCTACACGCATTAACAGCATCTGGACATCGTGTTCTGGCTGGGTTTGACTTTGCTTTCGCACATCCTTTTGTTGATACTGATAGCTATTTTCCTGACTATGCCAATAGCCCGCAAACCCCTTGTGATTTATGGGCGCTGGTTGACGCGGCAAGTCATCATTTACCGCATCAATATGGTGGCGGCATTTGGCATGATGCGGATTTGCGGCATTATTATAATGCCCCTAAAGGCAAAGATGGGTCAGGCGGCAGAGGATCACGCTTTGCCTCACGCCGCCGTGTGACGGAACAAAACACCAAAACCCGTCACCATAGATCGCCATCACCAACCTTTAATTGTGTTGGGCCGGCGGGTGTCGGGACAGGATCATTAGCTGGCATGCGGATGTTGCATCATTATCAAAACGATATCCATATTTGGCCGATATTCCAAACGCCGCCTGGCGCCGCTGATTTGGTGGTGGTTGAGATATTTCCCTCCCTCTATTTTAAGATGGCAGGGATAACAGATTGGATGAAAGCGGATACGCCGCTGACTGCTCTTAATTCAGCATTGAGCTATTTTGGCGCTAATCATGTTGCGACTATTGCTGATGGGCTTCCTGATCGGGATGATATGGATGCTTTGATATCGGCTGCCGCGCTCAAAGCCTGTCATGATCCGTTGCATATCTTTCCGATATCCCCTGAGTATTATCTAGCGGCTGCATGTGAAGGCTGGATATTTGGCTCATCATGCGATAATAACGGCTGATGATCATCTGGTTAGCCATAGCTTTGGGCGGCGCTTTAGGGGCGCTAACGCGATACGGCGTTAGCCAAGCGGTTATTATGTTAAATGACTCAAATCAGGCAACAGCCCCTTTGGCTACTGTCATGGTGAATGTGATAGGCTCAGGTCTGATGGGGGTTATCTATGGCTATCTATCCGCAGGCGGGATGCTATCCGAGGCATTGCGCGTCTTTTTGATGGTTGGGTTTTTGGGTGCATTAACAACCTTTTCCACGTTTTCCATGGATATCATGGTGATTATTGATCGCGGCGCTATCTTGCACGCGGTTGTCTATGCGGCGGTTTCGGTGGCAGGATCAGTTTTGATTTTTATGCTGGCGGTGCAAATGATGCGGTCATTTGGTGGAGCCGGCTGATCTGATGTCTGATATACCGCCGATATCTATTACCGTGACCGATCAAGACGCTGATATGCGGCTAGATCGCATGCTCAGGAAACGCTTTCCGGGGTTGACTCAAGGGGTCATTGAAAAGGCACTGAGAACAGGCAAAATCCGTATTGATAGCACTCGCATCAAAGCCTCTTATCGTCTTAAAGCGGATGAGATGATTACCCTGCCAGTAGCCATTGCAGAACACAGCAAAGCGGCATTGGCAACCCCGCAAAAATCGTCTGCCAAGCCAGCCTCTAAGGCCTTGATTGCAACATTGCGCGGTGCTGTTATCAGCCAAACGGATGATTATATCGCCATAAATAAACCAGGCGGGCTGGCGGTGCAGGGCGGCACCGGCACGAGTGAGCATGTTGATGGCGGCATTGCCGCTGCCTTTCCTGATGGCAAAAAGCCGCTTTTGGTGCATCGGCTTGACCGTGATACGTCAGGTGTCCTGGTGCTGGCCAAACATGGCCGTGCTGCGCGCCAATTGGCTAAAGGGTTTCAGTCCCGTCACCATGGCAAGATATATCTGGCTTTAGTTGCTGGCCGTCCGAAAGAGTTGGCTGGGGTGATCAAGGCGCCGTTAATCAAATCCGGCAGTCATGGTAATGAAAAAATGGTGGTTGATGATATGCGCGGTGATCATGCGGAAACGATATTTGAATGTCTTGATAGCATTGGCGGCAAAGTCTCATTGATGCAACTTGAGCCGCTTACTGGACGCACACATCAATTACGCGCTCATATGATTGCCCTTGGCTGTCCGATCTTGGGTGATGGCAAATATGGTGGGGCAGATGCCTTTCCCAATGCGCAAGTAACCCGTCTCTGTCTGCATGCGGTCAGACTTGATTTAGCTGATGAGTTGCCAATCATTGCTGATCTGCCACATGACTTGGTTGCGATCATGACATTTTTTGACTTTGATCCATTGGCGGTGATGGATATGATTAGACATAAATAGGCAGGTGGATAGATATGGTTGCGGCGGCAAAACGGTTCTGGAAAACAACAAACGTCATCACAACAGATGACGGATGGATGATTGCCCTTGATGGCAGAAACGTCAAGACCCCTGCAGGCAGACCGGTTGCGCTCGCAAGCCAGAAACTTGCTGATGCGGTGGCTGATGAATGGCAAGCGCAAGAAGACAACATTAATCCTGCTACGATGCCGCTTTTCCGCTATGTCGTCACGGCCATTGATCGGGTCACCCCGCAACGCCCTGATATCATCAGCCAGCTCGTCGGGTTTAGCGGTAATGATATGCTATGCTACCGTGATCCTGATCAAATGGAACTGGCCAATGAACAGCTCAGGCGATGGGGGCCATTGCTTGATTGGGCTGATGAGACATATGACATAAAGCTGGAAACCGGCACAGGTATTTTGCCGATCAAGCAATCTGCTGATACCTTATCAAGGGCTAATCAGCTGCTGGCAGAAAAAGATGATTTCCGTCTCGCTGGCTTATATAATTTGATTAGCCTAAGTGGGTCATTTATTATTGGTATCGCCATAGAACAAGGACGGCTTATACCGCAAGATGGCTTTGAGCTAGCCTTTTTAGATGAGCTATGGCAGTCAAAAAAATGGGGTAGCGATAGCGAAGCCGAAGATAGACGGCAAATAATAAAACAAGATATGATAGAGGCAACTTCATATCTGTCGTTACTGCTTTAACAAAAAGATATCGCGCCTATCATGCGAAACTAAAGGAGCCTGATCATGACGTCACCAAATGTTACGATGCTTGAAAATAATCGCGCCGCCGCCCGACTTGGTGGTGGTGAGAAGCGGATTGATACCCAGCATAGCAAGGGTAAGCTGACGGCAAGAGAACGGCTTGAGATTCTGCTTGATCCGAACAGTTTTGAAGAATGGGATATGTTTGTTGAACATCGCTGTACTGATTTCGGGATGGCGGAACAGACTATCCCCGGTGATGGTGTGGTCACGGGATATGGCCAGATCAATGGCAGACCAGTTTTTGTCTTTAGTCAGGATTTCACGGTGCTTGGTGGGTCTTTATCTGAAACCCACGCCGCGAAAATTGTCAAAATCATGGATCAGGCCATGAAAACCGGTATTCCTGTTATCGGGCTTAATGATTCTGGGGGCGCCCGTATTCAGGAAGGCGTGGCGTCTTTAGGCGGCTATGCGGAGGTTTTTCAAAGAAATGTTGATGCCTCAGGAGTTGTCCCCCAAATCTCTGTGATCATGGGGCCATGTGCGGGCGGGGCTGTTTATTCGCCAGCAATGACGGATTTTATTTTCATGGTTGAGGGCTCATCCTATATGTATGTGACCGGGCCCGATGTTGTTAAAACCGTCACTCACGAAGATGTCAGCCATGAGGACCTTGGCGGCGCTAGCACCCATGCCAAAAAATCAGGTGTCGCGCATAAAGCCTATGCCAATGATGTTGAGGCGCTGATGGGGGTCAGGACGCTGATGTCGTATTTGCCGCAATCATGTGATGATAAAGCGCCAGAGATAGCGACTGATGATCCGATTACCCGCAAAGCCCCAGCCCTTGACCGCATAATTCCGGCAAATCCTAATCAGCCGTATAACATGAAACATGTGATCAGTCATATTATTGATGATGACAGTTTTTTTGAGATTCATCCTGATTTTGCTGGCAATATTATCACTGGCTTTGCCCGCATGGGCGGCCAGAGCGTTGCTATCATTGCCAATCAGCCGATGGTGCTAGCCGGATGTCTTGATATCAATGCCTCACGCAAGGCGGCACGGTTTGTTCGCTTTGCTGATGCCTTCAATATTCCCCTGATGACCTTGGTTGATGTCCCCGGATTTATGCCCGGAACAGCTCAGGAATATGGCGGTATTATCGCACATGGGGCGAAGTTACTTTTCGCCTATGCTGAGGCTAATGTCCCGAAAGTGACCTTGATCACGCGCAAGGCATATGGCGGTGCCTATGATGTCATGTCGTCAAAACATTTGCGCGGTGATGTTAATTACGCATGGCCAACTGCTGAGATTGCGGTGATGGGATCAGAAGGGGCGGCACGCATCATCTTTCGGGCTGATAGTGATGATCCGGAAAAGCTGAAACAGCGTTCTGATGATTATCGGGCGAAATTTGCAAATCCCTTTATTGCTGCCAAGCGCGGCTATATTGATGATGTGATCATGCCCAATAATTCGCGGTTTCGATTGGCACGGGCGCTAAATATGCTGAAAGGCAAACGCGCCAGCCGACCGCAACGCAAGCATGATAACCTGCCATTATAGAGTGAGGAGATTTTAGATGTTTAACAAAATCCTCATTGCCAATCGTGGTGAAATTGCTTGCCGGATTATTCGCACCGCCCAAGCCATGAATATCAAAACTGTTGCGGTATACTCGGACGCTGATGCGAATAGCAATCATGTGATCATGGCGGATGAGGCGGCTTGGATTGGCCTGCCGCCATCAGCGGAAAGCTATCTTGATGCTGAGGCGATTATCGCGGCGGCAAAAGCGACAGGGGCTGAGGCTATCCACCCGGGCTTTGGGTTTTTGTCTGAAAATGCACAATTTGTTAGCGCTGTTGAAAAGGCAGGGCTAGCTTTTATCGGCCCCGGCGCTGAAGCTATTCAGCTAATGGGGGATAAAATCACCTCCAAGATTTTGGCCGAAAAAGCTGGCGTATCTATCGTCCCCGGAACCGAGGGCGCGGTGAGTGATGTTGATGTCGCGGCCAAGGCAGCGATTGATATTGGCTATCCTGTGATGATTAAGGCGTCGGCGGGTGGCGGCGGTAAGGGCATGCGGATTGCTCATGATGAGGATGAATTGCGCGAAGCTATGCCGCAAGCCCAGAATGAGGCACGCGCATCATTTGGCGATGATCGGGTTTTTGTTGAAAAGTTTGTCACCAGCCCACGGCATATTGAGATACAGATTTTGGGAGATAGCCACGGTAATGTTATCTATCTAGGTGAGCGCGAATGTTCGCTTCAGCGCCGCCATCAAAAAGTTCTGGAAGAAGCCCCAAGCCCCTTTATTAGTGATAAAACGAGAGCTGCTATGGGCAAGCAAGCGGTTGAGCTGGCCAAGGCGGTACAATATAAATCGGCTGGCACGGTTGAGTTTATTGTCGGTGCTGATGAGGATTTTTACTTTCTTGAGATGAACACGCGGCTTCAGGTCGAACACCCTGTCACGGAGCTGGTTTATGATATTGATCTGGTGGAATGGATGATCCGCATAGCCGCTGGTGAGAAACTGTCGCTCAGGCAAAAGGATATTACCCCGAACGGCTGGGCAGTTGAAGTTCGGCTTTATGCTGAGGACCCTTCACGCGGCTTTCTGCCAGCAATAGGTCAGCTTACCCGTTATCGTGAACCTGATACTAATACAAATACAGGTATCCGCATTGATAGCGGTGTCCATGAGGCAGGCGAGATTTCTATTTATTATGATCCGATGATTGCGAAGGTTATCGGCTATGGCAAGACGCGCGATGCGGCGCTGGATCGGCTTAGCCTTGGCCTTGATCATTATGTCATTGAGGGCTTGGCGCATAATCGCCAATTTTTGCGGCATATCATTGATCATCCGGCCTTCCGCAAGGGTGATTTCACGACCAGCTTTATTGCTGATGAATATCCGCATGGCTACACCCCTGCCGCCCCTGAGGATAAAACGGCGCTGGCGCAGATGCGAAGTATTGCCGTGCTTCTGGTCGCAAGCAGGCTTGATCGTATGGCGTCAAGTGGCGGCGGCACAGTAGATACAGCCTTTTGGCTGAATGATGAGGCAGGCGCATCTACGGCGATTTGGGATAAAGCCGCAAATAGCGTCACCATTGATGGTCAGGTCATGGTGATTGCAGGGAAGCCAGACAGGGATAGCCGGCGCTTTGTTGGGGCAATTAATGGCGCTGATGTTGTGATGCAAATCTGGCATCATGCCGCCCGTGTTGAGGTCATGTTGGGGGCATCACGGCTTGCTGTCCATGTTCTGCCGGAAAGGGTCAGTCATCTGCAAGCGCTGATGCCCGAGAAATCAGTCACTGGTGGGGCGGTTGAAATTACCGCGCCAATGCCGGGGCTGATGACGCGTGTCATGGTATCGGTTGGTGATCATATCACGGCGGGGGATGATGTTGCGGTGATTGAGGCGATGAAGATGGAAAACCTACTTAAATCGACCGAAACAGGAATTGTCAAAGAGATCCTTGCCAATGCCGGGGAGACGGTTGCTGCTGATCAGCCTTTGATCAGGCTTGCTGATAAAACGGAAAGCGAATGACGCTGCGTGCGCTAAAGGCTGAGGCAAGTGGCTTGGGGGCGCATGCGGCACGGCTTTGTGCTGAGCTATGTCATGCCGCAGATCACCGCCAAAATGCTAGCGTCATCATCTTGGCGGCGGCGTTGCTAGATGTGGCGTTGCGTGAACCCACAGGGCCTGCCAGCACAGCCGATGGGGCGGCGATAGCAGAGGCGCGGGATAGCCGTGAAGCCTATTGGTTAAGAGAGCGCCGAAACGGCATTGTTCATTATGAAGGCGGCCGTGGCGGCTTTATGGGTGATGCGGATGATGATGCTATCCTTGCTGAAGATGCGGCACGCGCAATAGCCGCCTTGACGGAGGCTTTGGCAATTCTCAATTATGGTTAAGAGATTTAGTTATTTAGGGATTTAGTTATTTAAGGCGCGCTTTTGGCGATATCGCTATCCATGTAGCGGCCTAGAGTATTCGCAAACTCCGCCATCAGGACTTGATCTAGCCTAGCCATCAGATGATCAGGCGGCTGATCTGTGCATTGCTCTAACGCCGCCACGCCAGCACCATTAATCCCGCAAGGGATGATATGTTGAAAGCCGTCTAGCATCGCCGCGCTCACATTAATCGCAATGCCGTGCCAGCTGATCCAGCGTGATAAGCGCACGCCAATAGCGGCGATTTTATCATTTTTGCTGTTGATCCAGATGCCGGGGGCTCCATGGCGCCGGGTTGCGGTGACACCAAAGGCGGCGCAGGCGGCGATACCCCATGCCTCAATGCCGCGAACAAAGGCGCGGATATCACGGCCGCGGCGGTTCAGATCAAGCATGATATAGGCGATGCGTTGGCCGGGGGCGTGGTATGTCCATTGCCCGCCTCGGCCAGTCGCGCGGATGATCGGCGGTTTGGCTGTTGGCAAATGCGCGGCTGGTGCATTGATATCTTGGGGCGATAGCAATAGCTCAGCATCCTTGGCTGAACTGCCGCCGGTATAGACAGGGTGATGTTGCAGAAACCATAGCACCTCCGGCGCCTTGCCCGCTTGCATGGCGGTCACATGAGCCTCCATAGCGGCAACCGCGTCATCATAGTCTAGCGGTGCCTCATTTTCCCAGATCATAATGCCGTCAGGGCCCGGCCGAATATGGTCTGGCCGTGCCGGTTTTGGCGGTAAAGGTGACTTCTGGCTTGCGCTAATGGTCATGATCTGTTATCGCATTGTCTGCGAGTTGACGCAATGGCGTATCATCTCGCGGCACATTCGGTGCGGCTGTGGCGGAACTGGTAGACGCGCAGCGTTGAGGTCGCTGTGGGCTAATAACCCGTGGAAGTTCGAGTCTTCTCAGCCGCACCAAATCTCTACTTCCATAGCTATAAAAGGCGTATTAGACCTGATGGACATGCCGGGTTATGTGCAACTTACTGACAGAGCTCACTTTGACCGAAGTTCTGGTAAGGTCCGTATTTTAATTCCATTTTTGTGAAATATTTCACGTTTTTAATAGAACAGCTAAACTTTTTAACTGAGTTAAAAACTTTGGTTAAATATTTCCCAAATTATTCCTTTATTTTTATGCAGGTTATATCTTTACCTATGTCAGTTGCTGAGTATGTCAAAATTTAAACCATTGTTTATGATTGCCACACTGACGAGTAGTTTGTTCATTGCAGCCTGCACAAAACCCCAAACTATAATCTGCATAAATCCAATACCAGTAGATAGATGGTTTGAGACTGTAATTGCCGATGAAGAAAAGATAGTTTTGAGTTATGCTAGTTATAATAATGAAGAATTTGTTGTTGGATATGGTGAATATAAATCTATTTATCTTGATAAAGCATATTATTTTTCAAGTATGCACTGCTCAACATATGGGAAAACCTCAAAGCTGGAAAATGAAAGCACTAATGAAGGTTTAACTTCTTTAAGTTTTAGTTGTATTAAAAAGTAACGCAATGTATCAAAATTTGGAAAATTTATCTCGTTTTATTTAAACATTCAATTTAATTAAAACTCAAGGTGCAGTCTATTTCCATCCATCACCCTAACCTTGATTGCATTTGCGCCATACTCATTGAGAACGTCATCTGTAACTGCGTCACCGAAATTCATAGCACCTGCTAAAATGAGTTTGTTTTTAACAAAACGGCCTAGCTCTTCTCTTGGTGTTGATTGAAAATCTGCCCCAATTTCATGTAATGGACGGTTATCAAATTTATTTTTTGGTAATCCGCCTCGCATTCCGCCTCTTGATAAAATTGCCATTTTTTAATCTAATTTTGTTCAGGGAATAACAGGCCAGTTCTGACATTTCTAGTATCAAGATTATTCTGGCGACTAATACTGAGTATAATAATGATCATATGCCATTGATCTTTATTGATATTTCCATTACGCTGAAATAATTAAAAAAATAAAGAATATGCTATGTTTAAAAGAGGTGTCACATATTCGCGAAAAGAAATCGGAATTATCTTGCGACCTGATAATCCGCCTCATGGGGGTAATTGGGCAACAGGATATGACAGAATTGGTAACAATCTAATCGTATTTATGAATATCGGAATACCTGGTCGAACAGGGCATGATTTTGCTAATTATTATGATCCAGAAACTCAAACATTGATTGGGTATGGAAAGCCAAGAAGCCATTCTGGTCAACCAACATTTCAAAAATTGATGGATGGGTCTTTAAAACCACTTTTTTTTTGCCAGATGGAATGATAGTGACCCTTTTACCTTTTTAGGTACAGGTTCCATTGTTTCTTTTAAAGATGGTGTTGTAACAGACCAAGGGCATGAATGTATTCAAGTTAGGCTAGTTGTTCAGGATATTAAAAATATTATCACTGAGATGGCGCCTCAATCATATGAATTTCATGACATGCCATCGTTATTGCAGGATGAAGATAATTCCACCTCATTTGTGTTTGAAAAACATCTTGAGGATTTTTTAGTCAAGAATTGGCGCAACCTCCCCCTCGCTAATCAATATGATATTTACGAAGAAAAAGGGAACATGATCGGTCAGCAATATCGAACGAGCATAGGTCCTATTGATATTCTGGGAATAAATAAAAGCAAATCAGACTTCCTTATTATGGAACTTAAAAGAGACCGTGCATCTGATCATGTTGTTGGTCAAACATTACGTTACATGGGATGGGTGAAAGAGCATTTATGCAAACCTTCACAAACTGTTAGTGGGTGTATTATAGCGCATGCACATGATGAAAAATTAAAATACGCATTAAAGGAAGTACCTAATATTCGCTTCATGAAGTATGAGGTTGATTTTCGGCTAACAGGCTAGAAACCTACTTCACCAAGCCGCGTGCGTTCAGCGCTTCGGTAATCTCATCCAGTATCGCCGGGTCATCAATCGTCGCTGGCATATTATACGGCTCGCCATCAATAATCTTTTGCATCGTCCCGCGCAGAACTTTGCCAGATCGCGTTTTGGGCAGACGTTTCACCGCAACCGCGGTTTTGAACGCCGCCACCGCCCCAATCTGACCGCGGACGAGCTGTATCAGCTCAGCTTCCAGCGCTTCTGAGGTTTTATCAACCCCGTCATTAATCACATAAAAGCCGACAGGCAACTGGCCTTTTAATTGATCGGCCGCGCCCACTACCGCACATTCGGCGATATCGGCATGGCTGGTGATCACTTCTTCCATGCCGCCAGTCGATAGCCGGTGGCCAGCAACATTAATAATATCATCGGTACGCGCCATGATAAAAACATTACCATCAGCATCAATGACGCCCGCATCTGACGTCATATAATACCCCGGAAAGGTATCCAGATACGCCTCTTTAAATCGATCATCGGCGCCCCATAACGTCGGCAGGCATGACGGCGGCAATGGCAGTTTGACAACAATATTGCCCAGCGTTCCAGCATCAACGGGGTGCCCCTCGTCATCAAGCACCTGCACATCATAGCCCGGCATCGGCCGCCCTGATGAGCCTGCCGGCACATCAACCAACCCACAGCCCAGCGTATTGCCAGCAATCGTCCAGCCTGTTTCGGTTTGCCACCAGTGATCAATGACAGGAACGTTCAGCTTGTCTTCGGCCCAGTGAAGCGTATCAGGGTCTGTTCGCTCCCCTGCCAGAAACAATGCTTTAAGGCCTGACATGTCATAGGCATTGATCAATTCGCCTTTGGGATCAACTTTGCGAATAGCGCGAAACGCTGTTGGCGCGGTGAATAAAACCTTAACATTATAGCTACTGATAACGCGCCAGAATGCGCCTGCATCGGGGGTACCAACAGGCTTGCCTTCATAAATCACGCTGCTGCATCCAAACAGCAACGGCGCATAACAGATATAGCTATGGCCAACGACCCAGCCCACATCAGAGGCCGCCCAGAACACATCCCCTGGCTCAACCCCATAGATATGATCCATCGTCCACATCAACGCAACCATATGGCCGCCATTATCACGCACCACGCCTTTCGGCTGACCTGTTGTGCCAGACGTATAGAGAATATAGAGCGGATCGGTCGCCGCCACTGGCACGCAGTCTTGCTTTAATCCGGCGGCGCGCGCCTCTGTCATCGCCTCCTTGTAATCCAGATCGCGGCCTTCTATCAGTGTTGCGGTGACTTGTGGACGCTGTAAGACCAAACACAAATCGGGCTTATGGGTGGCGTCTTCAATCGCCTGATCGAGCAACGGCTTATAGGGAATGACCCGTGAAGGCTCAATCCCACATGAGGCTGTGATCATTGCCTTGGGGGTTGCGTCATTAATGCGGATGGCAAGTTCGGCCGGCGCAAAGCCGCCAAACACAACCGAATGGATCGCCCCTAGCCGCGCTACGGCAAGCATAGCTATAACCGCCTCTGGCACCATCGGCATATAGATAATGACACGGTCGCCTTTGCTGATGCCGCGCCCGGCCAGCACTGCCGCCAGGGTTTCGACTTCATCAAGTAATTCGGCATAGCTGATCTGATAGGCTTGATCGGTAATCGGGCTGTCATAGATCAATGCCGCCTGATCACCTCGGCCTGCCAGAACATGCCGGTCAACCGTATTATAGCAGGTATTGGTGGTCGCATCAGGAAACCACTGACCAGATAAATTACCGTTCCCGTTAAAACAGGTTTGGGGGGCGGTGAACCAGTCGATCTGATCTGCCGCGCGCATCCAGAACGCTTCTGGGTCATGTTTCCACTGATTATAGATATCCTTATATTGTGATGCCATGACCTTGGGTACTCCCTTTATATTGATTATATCATATCCTCAAGATAGAGATTAATCTGCTTCATCTCATTCGACAAGCCTGTGATCTATTTTGGTTGAGAATCTTGCTTATCGTGTTGCTAATCTTGACCGTGAAAAAACATGCTAGTAAGACTAATTGATGGGGCAAGACCACGACCATCTATCACCGCTTCCGCAAGAGGCTCGCTTTGCGCCTTTGGATGAGCCAAAGCAAGTCGCCTATCTGGCTTTCCGCGATCTTTGCCAAGTGCCGGGGTTAGGCTTGTTCTTTTCTATGGTCGGATTTGCCGCCATTGCTCGTGAAGCCGGGTTTGGGCTGAAAGAAGCCCTTGCCACCAGCGCCCTGGTCTGGGGCATGCCGGGGCAGGTGGCGCTGGCCAGCCTCTATCTGGCAGGCGCCTCAGCGGCGGTTATATTTATGGCGGTGGCGCTGGCTAATATGCGGATGATGCTAATGGTCGTCTCAACCGTCGATCTGGTTGGGTTTCGCCGCCATGGCACCGCTATCATAAAACAGATCATCCTAATGCATTTTCTGGCGATTACGACCTGGATACAGCTATCGGTCGTTCGCGGTAAGGTCGCTGACCGTGCTATGGTGATTTATTTTATCGCCTTTGCGTTGCCGTTATTTGCTATTGGTATGCTCGGCACGTTGCTCGGCTTTTATCTGGTTGATTTGGTGCCGCCGCTTTTGCTCAAGGCGATTGTATTCACAACGCCGCTATATATCCTCATGATGGTGGCCAAGATCAGGGTGCAGTTATTTCGCTATGCTGGTGTCGCAGGTGGCGTGTTGGCGCCATTGCTTTATCCTGTCATTGGCGAATGGGCTATTCTGCTTGCTGGTGTGGCTGGCGGTACATTGATCATGTTGCCGCGTCTGATCACGGCAAGGCGAGTGCGCCAAAAACGCCAGCACCGCGTACCGAGATCAGATCGTTCCAACCATCAGAATAAGGGTGATCAGTCATGATAGATGCATCTTCCCCTTATCTCTGGTTATTGATAATTCTGGCATTTATCGCCACTGATATCTGGCGCGTGCTTGGGGTGCTTTTGGCTAATCGGATATCACCGGAAAGCCTGTTGATGAAATGGATTAATGCGGTGGCTTATGCCATGGTATGCGGTGTCATGATGCTTGTTGTTGTGCATCCATCCGGTCTTGTTGCCAGCTCATCCTTGATGGCCAGACTGCCTGCTTTTGCCGTCACAATTGGGTTAATGCTATGGCGCGGCAACACATTGCTTGCTGTATCATCGGGGGCGTTGACATTTTTCTGCCTCGACCTGATTATTTCGCCTTAAATTTTGGGTTTTTACACATTTTAAGCGCAAAGGGGCTTGCCGTATCTGTCTGCAAAGGCATATTTATTATGAAATGTAACGAGAATGAACATGAATATGACCGCAGAAGACATCATTGCCGCCCTTGCGCTCCAGCCACATCCCGAAGGCGGCTGGTATCGTGAGACATTTAACAGTCGCCCTGATGGTGAGACGCGCGGCGCCATGACAGCCATTTATTTTCTTCTCAAAAAGGGCGAAACCTCACATTGGCATAGAGTGACGGATGCGGATGAAGTTTGGTCCTGGATTGCTGGTGGGGCACTGGCGTTTTCGCGTGTGCCGCCACTTCAGGATGAGGATGATAAGCCAGAAGTTGAACAATTGACCATCGGCATGAACCTTGCCGCAGGTGAGGTGCCGCAACTGACGGTTAATGCCGGGCATTGGCAAACCGCCTCAGCGCGTGATGATTTTGTTCTGGTGACATGTGTGACTTCACCCGGATTTATCTTTGACAGTTTTGAGCTGGCACCCCAAGATTTTCAGCCAGGCTTTATCTTCTAAACATTATCCTTACCTATGAGATTAAATAGCTTTCATGTTTATAAATATTTTTTTGTTGTTTTTCCCGTTCCAATAGTAATAATGATAATCATTCTCATTATCAAAAGAGGAGCAGATAGAGATGATTTCAGTNCTGTTTAGGCAANCTAATGATCGCTCTTGCGGTCTGCATAAATATGGTTTGTTAAGTCGGCTTTCTTGTCTTTTTATGGTTATGCTGACATTCCTCGGCCTTGGCCTGACGGGTTTTAATCCAGCGGCTAAGGCGGCACAGGCCGACGTGCTTAATATTTATTCGGCAAGAACTCCGCAATTAATTCAGCCGTTGCTCGATGCCTATACTCAAGAAACAGGGGTAGAGTTTAAGGTCTTGCATCTGTCAAAAGGCATGGCACAGAGACTAGCTGCAGAAGGCGACAATACCCCTGCGGATATTGTTCTGACGGTTGATATTTCGCGTCTGGCTGAATTAGATGAGATGGGTATTTTTGCGGCGGTGGACTCACCTGTCTTAAAGCAAAATATTCCGGCAAAATGGCGTGACCCAGACGCCCATTGGTTTGGGCTATCAACACGGGCGCGGGTAGCGGTTATTTCGGCAGAACGGGTCAATCCTGATGAGCTGAAGCGCATTGAAGACTTGGCTGATGACCGCTGGCATGGGCGAGTATGCACGCGCAAAGGCAGTCATCCTTACAACCGGGCGTTGCTAGCCTCTCTGATTGCCCATAATGGTGAGGCGGCGGCGCAAGACTGGGCGGCCGCGCTCGTGGCAAATATGGCGCGAAAACCCCAAGGCAATGACAGAGCGCAGGCCAGTGCCATTCATGCAGGGCTTTGCGATGTTGCGCTGATGAACACCTATTACTATGGCTTGATGAAGTACAATGTGAAAAAGACTGAACAGCAAGAATGGGCAAAATCTTTACGCATTGTTTTCCTTAATCAAGGTGCTGGTGATCGGGGTCAGCATGTCAATATTACAGGCGCGGGTATTCTGGCGAGAAGTGATAAATATGATACGGCAGTGGCGTTTCTGGAATGGCTGTCTGAGCCAACAGCACAGCAGATTTATACCAGCACAAATTATGAGTATCCGGTTAATCCCACGGTTGCCCATGATGCTGAAATGACATCTTGGGGGACGTTCCGTGCCGATGAGCTGCCTGTGCAATCTTTATCCGATCATGCTCCAACAGCTCAACGCATCATTAATATTACAGGCTGGTAGCCGCCTTTAGACCTTGCCTCAAAGCCGTTGATCCTGTCATAATAGAGGACTTATTTATCGCTTGTGACAGGATCAATTTATGTCTCATTTATCTATACCTGAACCGAGTACACGGCTCCGCCGATGTTTATTATCTAGCCCGGCCTCATCTGCAAAAATGATGGCCAAGGCGGTGCAATCAAATGCCGATGCGGTGTTTCTTGATTTAGAAGACTCGGTTGCCCCAAATGCCAAGGCTGAGGCGCGCAAGCTCGCCATTGAAGCCCTGAGGTCGCATGATTGGCGCGGCGCAGGTAAATCGGTATCTGTGCGGGTGAATGGGCTGGATACCGCATGGACGATCGAGGATATCACGACCCTGATCAAAGCGGCAGGGGCTTATATTGATACAATTATTATTCCAAAATTGGGATGCCGTGATGATCTATATGCAGCTGATCTCATCATCACCCAGACCTGCCGTGCCATGGGGCTTGACCGTATCATCACCATGGAAGGCTTGATTGAAAGCGCGGCTGGCGTCATGGCGATAAATGAAATCGCAGGCTATAACCGCTATATCGGCGCGCATCGGCTCGAAGCTCTGCATTTTGGTGCTGGTGATTATGCCGCCACTATTCGGGCGCCGACAATATCTATCGGTGGTGCTATTCCAGATTATCCCGGCGACATATGGCATTATCAATTATCAGCGATGGTCGCCGCTTGTCATTCTAATGGCGTTATCCCGATGGATAGTGCTTATGGCGATTTCAACGATCCTGACGGCTATACTGTTGTTGCAAAACGCGCCCGCGCGCTTGGTATGGCTGGCAAATGGGCAATCCACCCATCACAAATTGCTTTGGCAAATGCAATATTTACCCCTGGCGATGAGGATATTGCCAAGGCCGAAGCCATGATTAAGGCACTGGAAGCATCAGAGTCGGCAGGTTCAGGCGCGGTCATGTATGAAGGTCAGATGATAGACGCCGCATCAACGCGCATGGCTGAAAACATTGTGGCAATGGCAAAATTGCTAAAACAGAACCAGCGGTAGCCGCCCATGCTTGCTGAGTGGCGTCAGATTGCGATCAATCTTTATGATCAGGTGGTAGCCGCTGGTCAGCCTGATCAGGTTGTGCGGAAAGCCTTGGCGGCAGGTCATCAAGAGGCCGGGCAAGACATCAGGCAAGATATCAGGCCGGAGAGTTTTTCTGCCATTCTGGCGGTGGGTAAAGCCGCCCTTGGCATGGCGCAGGCGGCATATGCTGAAGGGGTGCGAGTTGCGCCGGATAGGGCGCTTATCATTGCGCCAGCACATGCTGATAGTGATGCTGGCACTAATCCGGAGGCGGCGTCTGATCAGCATCCATGGCCAGTCATCTTATCTTCGCATCCTGTCCCCGATCATCAGAGTCTGGCGGCGGGAGTTAAAGCGGCGGCATTATGTCAGTCATTAACAGCAGATGACCATTTGCTGGTTTTGCTTAGTGGCGGCGCATCTGCATTGATGGTTAACCCGAACCCACCTCTAACCTTGGCTGACAAAGTTTTGCTCAATGAACGTCTGCTGGCGAGTGGCGGCGATATTCATCAGATTAACGCGATCAGGCGTCTGGTGTCGCAAATCAAAGGCGGGCGGCTGGCGGCGATGGCGCATCCTGCCCAGATCACGCAGTTTATTATTTCAGATGTTGAAGATGATGAGTTAGCGTCTATCGGCAGTGGTATCATGGCAGGTGACCCTGTTCCATTATCGGATAGTCTGGCTTTAATTAAAACATTAGGTCTGGCGGATTACCCTTTTATGGAGGCCTTTATCGCGCATCTGGAAGGCGGCAAACTGCAACCGCCTTTATCGCCTGATGAGGCTGTTTTTGATCATGTGAAAAGCCATATTCTAGCCAGTAATAGACAAGTTGTTCATGCGGGGCTGATCACCTCAAACAATATGAAAACGGCGACAGCATTGCCGCCTGATATCATTGAACTGCCGCGTCTGTCGGGGGAGGCTAGTCATATGGCTAGCCATTTGGCGACGCTCATAAAATCATCTATTTCCTCATCTGGTGGCTCATCTGGTCGGCCTGTCATTGGCATTACAGGCGGCGAAACCGTGGTAAGCCTGCCCTCAGATCATGGGCTAGGTGGCCGTTCACAAGAACTTGCTCTTGCCTTTGCCCTTGCCATGCAGGATGCCGATATCCCATGGCTCATTCTTGCCGCCGGAACCGATGGCAGAGATGGCCCAACCGACGCGGCAGGCGCCATATTAGACAGCCAGATGGAGCTAGATATTTTGGCGGCGCAAACGGCGTTACTGCGGCATGATGTCTGGAACCTGCTTAATCGGTGCGGAGGCTTGTTTCGGCCGGGGTCTAGTGGTACTAATCTGGCGGATTTAGTTGTTATTATGGCAGGATGAAACAGGTGCTTTCCATAGCTCAAAAACCGCTGCATAGTGAGCCAAGAAAACATAATATGAAACCGCGCCTGATGGCTGGCCCGATAGCTGGGCTAATGCTCATGCTGGCAAGTCTCATTCCCATATCTCTGGCACAGGCGGAGGAGATTATGATCGGTGACCTGATGTTGCATGATCCGTGGATTAGCGCGACTATTGGCAATAAGCCAGTGACAGGCGGTTATGTCATGATCCATAATCATGGTGATCATGATGACCGGCTGATCGGGATTGCCGCCGCATTCGCCGGCAAGGTGGAGATACATGAAATGTCTATGGTCAATGATGTGATGCGGATGCGGCCATTAGCTGATGGCCTGCCCTTGCCAGCGGGCGAAAAGGTCATGCTTGAGCCGGGAGGGTATCATTTTATGTTTATGAAGTTAAATCAGCCGATTGCCGCNGATACTATNTATCCNGTNACACTGATCTTTGAAAAAGCTGGTGANATTGAGATTGCTATCATGGCAAAAGACATCAANGATATGGATAAGCATTCACATTAATTATACNCATATATCATGCNNATATAACCAACACGCAAATGGATACCTTTAGAGNGTTTTGATATGGATAGAGGGTTTTGATATGGAAAATCTTACACATTTAGGGAAGCCTTCGTCACTTCCTCAGTCACCAGAAGAAGCGGTCCTCGACCGTGTGCCTAATCCGCATCCTGATACGATGTTTGTGGCAAGGTTTACGCAGCCTGAGTTTACCTCACTCTGCCCGGTCACGGCACAGCCTGATTTTGCCCATCTTGTGATCGACTATATTCCGAATAAGTGGATGGTCGAGTCCAAGTCGCTGAAAATATATCTCAATAGCTTTCGCAATCATCAGGCCTTTCACGAAGCTTGTACGGTTGGTATTGGCAAGCGGCTCGTGGAATTGATGGAACCGCATTGGCTTCGTATTGGCGGCTATTGGTATCCGCGTGGCGGCATGCCGATTGATGTGTTCTGGCAACATGGAACAGCTCCTGATGGTGTCTGGATACCTGATCAAGGTGTCGCCGGATACAGAGGCCGTGGCTAATCCCTGCCAATTGCCCAATATCGGTCTTTAGAGCATGTTAAGGGCGCGGTTAAATATGTCTTGATCGACATTGCCGCCAGAAACAATCACGACCGTCGTTTTATTCTTGGCATCGACTTTGCCAGCCAAGATCGCGGCTAAGGCAACGGCACCGCCAGGTTCTGCCACTATCTTTAGATATCGCCACGCAACCGCAATGGCGTTAAGCGCGTCATCATCACTAACGGCAACGGCTTGGCTAACATGCTGGCTATTGATGGCAAAGGTCATCTCACCGGGCATGGGGGTGATGATCGCATCACAAATAGACCGTGCATCGGGATCATTGCTGACCCGCGCGCCGGATTCCAGTGATCGTTTGAAATCATCAAATCCATCAGGTTCGGCGGCAATGATAGCAACATCCGGGAAATGCTGGTGAATACCAATGCTTATCCCTGCCAGCAAACCGCCGCCACCAGTACAGCAAATCAGCTGATCAGGAGTCACGTTTTGGTGCTTTAGCTCATCCGATATCTCAATCCCGATAGTGCCTTGCCCTGCGATCACGGGCAGATATTCAAAAGGCGGAATTAATGTTGCGCCTTGCTCTTTGGCTAGTTTAGCGCCAATGTCTTCCCGGCTTTCCTTATAGCGATCATAGGTCACAACCTGCCCGCCAAAGGCTTTTGTATTGGCGATTTTCATCGCTGGCGCGTCTTCGGGCATGATAATTGTTGCGATCATCCCGCGTGAGGCAGCGGCGGCAGCAACGGCGGCGGCATGATTGCCTGATGAATAGGCGACAACATGCGTCACCGTATCGGGCAAGTTCCAGATGGCGTTGGTAGCACCGCGGAACTTGAATGATCCGGTTTTCTGTAATGGCTCTGCCTTTACCAAAAGGCGCCCGCCTATGTGGTCGTTTAACAACGGGGATTCGAGCAAAGGCGTCTGAACAATATGCGGTGCTGTGCGTTTAACCGCAGCTTCCAGGTCTCTATAACGTGGCAGTATCATTTTATCTATCCTGATTTATATAGGCGGTATTATTCTATTTAATCTTTGATCAAAACGAAACCTTGAAGTATAGCGCGGTTAGTTTTATTGTCGCATATCAGAAAACTGACTTTATGGGATATAAGATAATGATGACAGGCGATCCACTTTTTCGGGGTTCATATGTTGCTCTGGTGACGCCATTTAAGAATGGCGCTGTTGATGAAGCCGCCTTTCGAAAATTAGTCTCATGGCAAATTAGCGAAGGCACAAAAGGCCTTATTCCCGTTGGCACAACAGGCGAGTCGCCAACCCTTAGCCATGATGAGCATAAGCTTGTGGTAGAATTATGTATTGATGAAGCGGCTGGTCGGGTGCCTGTCATTGCTGGCGCTGGCTCAAACTCAACGGCTGAGGCGGTTGATTTTGTCCGTCATGCTAGCCAAGTAGGGGCTAATGCGGTTCTTGTCGTGACGCCATATTATAATAAACCCACGCAAAATGGCTTAATGCGGCATTACGAAGCTGTCGCCGAGGCATCAGATGTACCGGTTGTAATTTATGATATTCCGGGGCGTTCGGTTGTCAGCATGGATATTGATACGATGGTCGCATTAGCCGAGCATCCCAATATTACTGGCGTCAAAGATAGCTCACAAGATTTATCCAGACCAACCATGCTGACCAATGCCATTGGTTCAGGATTTAGCATGTTATCGGGTGAAGATGGGACGGCGTTGCCATTTCGTGCGGCTGGCGGCCATGGCTGTATTTCGGTTACTGCCAATGTCGCGCCTCGGATGCTGTCTGATATGCATGAAGCATGGGATAAGGGCGATATCGCGGCCGCTATGGCAATCAATGCCAGGATCATGCCGCTTCATAGCGCGATGTTCTGTGAAACTAGCCCGGGGCCAGTCAAATATGCGGCTAGTCTCTTAGGTATTGGCATTGGCAGTGAGGAGCTGCGTCTGCCAATGACAGATATATCCGATACGTCAAAACAGACTGTTCGCCAGATCATGCAACAGCTTAATCTGATCAGCTAGGTCAAATAGGGGATCAAAATGGCCTCGACCATATCTGTGGGGCGTGTTGCGGAAAACCGCAAGGCGCGTCATGATTACGATATTATTGAAACGATTGAAGCTGGTCTCATTCTGTTAGGCAGTGAGGTTAAATCGTTGCGCCGTGGCCGTGCCAGCATTGCGGAGGCTTATGCCGCTGAAGAATCTGGCCGATTAGTGCTGATTAACGCCAATATCCCCGAATATGATGGGGCGCGTGACAATCATGACCCTAAACGTCATCGCTATCTGCTCCTTAAAAAGAAAGAGCAAAACCGTCTTTTGGGGCATATTAATCGGGATGGAATGACGCTGGTGCCGCTTAGCCTTTATTTCAATAATCGGGGGCTGGCAAAGGTCGCGCTTGGTCTGGCCAAAGGCCGAAAGAAGCATGATAAACGTGAGGCGATTAAGCGCCGTGATTGGGACCGCCAAAAGGCAAGAGTGCTTAAAGGTGATTTATAATCGCATTAATGCGAGTGAAAATATCATTGAACATAGGCTCAGTTAGTCGCCGCGTTTGGGTGTTATAGCGCGAGCAATGATAGGATGAAATGATTGTTCTGCCATCATCGAGTTGCCACTCCCCGCCATGACAAAACTTATAATCACGGCGTTTTAAGCCGAGCATATCCAGAAGCGAGGTATGGGCAATCTGACCTAATGTCATAAAAACCTTAACTTCTGGCATGTTCAGGAGGTCTTTTTCAAGAAACTGGCGGCAGGTTTTAATCTCTATGGGAAGGGGTTTATTTTGTGGCGGCAGGCAGCGCACCGAATTGATAATTCTTGCCCCATGCAATGCCAGATCATCATCCCCATCAGGATCAAATTGCCCCGATGTCCAGCCATGTTTCTGCATCATGTGATAGAGCAAATTACCCGCAAAATCCCCTGTAAATGGTCGCCCTGTTCGATTGGCGCCGCGCAATCCGGGGGCTAATCCAATGATCGCAATCTTCGCATCTATGGCACCAAAGCCATGCACCGGAGCATTATACCAGTCTGGAAATCTGGCTTGCTGAAGCTGGCGGAATTCCGCCAGCCGAGGGCATAATTGACAATCTTGGGGTGGATTAACGGTCATATCAGATTGATCAGGTAACGATTTCGGCTTCGGCTCTGGTTACATTTTTTGCATCTTCATGAAAATCATGATCACCGTGATCTTCGCGCTCGATCAGATGCTGTATCTGTTTCATTTCGATAAAATCATCAGCTTGCCGCCGTAAACTGTCAGCAACTAATTTATTACTTGAGACAACGGTAACACTAACCCCTTTATCTTGAACCTCATGCAAGAGCCGGCAAAAATCCCCGTCACCTGAAAATAACACGACATGCTCAACATGATTGGCAAGTTTGATCATATCAAGGGCGAGTTCCATATCCATATTGCCCTTAATTCGGCGTTGGCCAGTTTCGCTATTGGTGAAGTCACGCCACGGTTTAGACACCACCGTATAGCCATTATAATCCAGCCAATCAGCGATCCGCTTGATTGGTGAATATTCATTATTATCTGGCAAAGCGGTATAATAATACGCCCGCACCAGATGCCCGGATTGCCGTAAGACGCGCAATAATTTTTCAAAATCAACATCAAAACTAAGAGCTTTCGTGCTGGCGTGAAAGTTAGAGCCGTCAATGAAAACAGCAAAACGCAGATCAGGTTTAATATTTAACATTGTTATTCTTTCTATCGTTAAAATTAAAGACAGTTTGTTTTATAAGGAAAAATAAATGTGATGATTGATATAATACCGTTGCAACATAAATATAATTCAGGCAATCATCGGAACTTCTTCTAAATTAGCATAAATATGATGAAAAAAAATTATAAAACTTATATTGGTATTGGTGCGAATTTATCAATATCTGGTTACGATAATCCTAAATCGGGCTGTCTTGCCGCGCTTGATCGTCTCATCGCAGATACAGGATTAAGCGTCTTGGAGGTGTCGCCGTGGTATCGCACCGAACCTGTTCCCGTATCCGATCAGCCATGGTTTTATAATGCTGTCGTTGCGGTTGAAACAGAACTGACAGCAGACCAACTGATTGCTGCTATTCATATTGTTGAGATGGATATGGGGCGCATCCGCGTTACCCGTAACGAAGCCCGTATCATAGATATGGATATTGTTGATTTCGCGGGTCAGGTGCAGTCAGAAAACCCAACATTACCGCATCCCAGAATGCATGAGCGCGCCTTTGTTCTCTATCCGTTGCGTGATCTTGCGCCAAAATGGGTGCATCCAGTGACCGGGCAATCCATAGATGAGCTGGTCTTGCGGCTTCCCGATCAGAACATTAAGCCTGAGTAATCATGTCATCATCATCATTTGAGCTATCTAAATCATGTCAGGTGTTGTCTTTTTTTCATAAATTGATTATAAAGCGTTTCCCCTTCATATGGAGTTTAGAACATGGCTCGCGTCACCGTCGAAGATTGTATTGAAAAAATCAGCAACCGTTTTGATCTTGTCTTGACTGCCGCTCAGCGTGCGCGCGGCATTGCTTCAGGTGATCCGCTAACGGTTGATCGTGATAATGACAAAAATCCTGTTGTTGCGTTGCGTGAGATTGCGGTTGAAACTATCTCCACCGAAGAGATTCAAGAAGAACTCATCAAAAGTCTTCAGCAAATTAGTCGGCGTGAAGAAGAACAGACTAGCAATGATGAGGCGGCAAGTATCGCCAAAGACGATATCTCAGCCTATACGAATGACAGCGTTGATCAGATTGCAGATGAAAGCGGAATGCAGGTTGAATCCGCAGGCGCAGAAGATACCCCAGCACCAGCCGCACTTGATACAGCAAATCATCTCACAGATGATGAAGGTAGCTTTGCTGATGAAGGTGGCTTTGGCGATAACGATCTTGGCGCCGAAACAGATGAGATTTGATCTGGCCTGATCTTGCTATTCGGGCTTGATCTGGTTATATAAACTGATATTAAAATATAATACCGTATGATCGCGCTTTTTGCTTGGCATAATTGCTGATGGCATGCGATTCTAATTTTATGGAAGCTATGATATCTGCCATAACGGCTGAAGACCTTTGCCGTCGAATTAAGCCATATTATCCGCAACTTGACGCGGACATAATTTCTCGCGCTTATGAGTTCTGTAAAACCTCGCATGAGGGGCAAACCCGGTCGTCGGGTGAGCCATATTACACGCACCCGGTTGAGGTTGCGGCTATCCTTGCTGATATGCATCTTGATCCATCGACGATTGTCACCGCGCTATTGCATGATGTTGTTGAGGATACCGGCGTTACGCTTGAGCAAATTGAAGATCAATTTTCCCTTGAGATTGCTAATCTTGTTGATGGCGTCACCAAGCTGACCCAGATGGAAATGCAGAGCGATAACAAGCAAGCCGAGAACTTTCGCAAGCTGGTTATGGCGATGAGTAATGATATCCGTGTCTTGTTGGTGAAACTGGCTGATCGGACGCATAATATGCGGACTATTTTTGCCATCACGAAAGCCGAAAAACGTGAGCGTATTGCCCAGGAAACCTTGAGCATTTTTGCGCCTTTGGCTGAACGTATTGGTTTATCCAGCTTTCAGAATGAGCTGGAGGATATTTCATTTCAGGTGCTTCATGAAAAACCGCGTGAGTCGATACAGTCAAGATTAGAATATCTGACGGCTAGTGCCAAGGATATGATCGAACAGATTAAAAGTGAATTGCAGGAGCATCTGGCGCGCTGTGGGGTGAATTGTCAGGTCACAGGCCGCACCAAAACGCTATATTCCATCTGGCGCAAAACCCAGAGCAAAAAAGTTGATATGGAGGAGTTATCGGATGTCATGGCATTTCGCATTATTGTCGATGATATCCCGACTTGCTATCAGGCGCTTGGGCTATTGCATACGCATTATCAGACCGTCATGGGGCGTTTCAAAGATTATATTTCAACGCCCAAAACCAATCAGTACCAATCGCTACATACTACCATTATTGGCCCGTATAAGAAAAAGATTGAGATACAGATTCGCACCGAAGCCATGCACCGTTTCGCTGAGGATGGCGTGGCCGCCCATTGGCGATATAAAACCGGTAAAACTCAGATTAACCCTAGCGATATCAAAGGCTTTAACTGGCTCAATGATTTGCGCGATATGCTTAATCAGGCAGAAACCCCTGAGGAGTTTTTGGAAAACACCCAGCTTGAGATGTATCGCGATCAGGTGTTCTGCTTCACCCCCAAAGGCCGTCTGATTGCTTTGCCGCGAAATGCCACCGCGATAGATTTTGCCTATGCGGTGCATTCGGATATAGGCAATACTTGTGTTGGCGTTCGGATCAACGGCAAGCATCGGCAATTAGCCACGGTTTTATCTAATGGTGATCAGGTTGAAATTATTACCAGTTCTGATGCGATCCCTAACGCTGAGTGGGAAGACTTTATGGCGACAGGGCGCGCGCGCTCAGCCTTGCGGCGGTTTATCAGAATCAAAAAAGAAGCTGAGTTTTCGCGTCTTGGCCGGGCTCTGCTTGAAAAAGATAGCCGCAAGCATAATCTCAAATTATCGGATGAAATGCTGGAGCCTTGTTTGATCGGCTTTGAGGCTGAAACCGTTCAGCATCTCTATGCGCTGGTCGGTGAGGGGACGGTTAATACCATGCGTATTTTGCAAAAACTTGTTCCTGAATTAAGGCCAATCATAAAGCCAAGTAAAAGCACCACTAAACAACAAAACGTTGCCTTGGAGATTAAGGGATTGGTGCCGGGGATGGCGGTGCATAACGGCAATTGCTGCTACCCTTTGCCCGGTGAGCGAATTGTTGGCATTATCACAACCGGCAAAGGCATAACGGTGCATCGGGTCGATTGTTCTGTGCTTGAGAAGTTTAACAACATGCCTGAATTATGGCTTGATATTGAATGGGATAAAGAAGGCTCGGCGCATGTTTCCGGGCGCTTGATCGTTGTCTTGCTGAATGAGCCGGGTAGCCTTGCCTCAATCACCATGCTGATCAGCCAGTATGATGGCAATATCAGCAATATTCACTTGCTGGAACGGTCATCTGATTTTTTCCGCTTTCAGCTAGATGTTGAGGTGACTCATATTAAACATCTGAATGCGATTTTAGCGGCCATGCGGTCGAATAAGTTTGTTGAGAGTGTTGAGCGAGAAAAGTTATGACAATGAAGCCGATTTCATCAGACCCAAAACCAATTACTCAGGCGCCAATTACTCAAGTGCCGTATTTGCGATTAGGGGTCAATATTGATCATGTGGCGACAATCCGCAATGCCCGTGGCGGTAGCCATCCTGAGCCTGTAAAGGCAGCGCTATTGGCGGAACAGGCTGGTGCGGATGGCATTACAGCACACTTGCGCGAAGACCGCCGTCATATCCGTGAGGCTGATCTTGAGGCGCTGAAAGCAGAACTATCGGTGCCGCTTAATCTCGAAATGGCGGCAACGGATGAGATGCTGAATATTGCGCTTGCAACGATGCCGAATGCGGCCTGTTTCGTACCTGAAAAACGTGAAGAAGTCACAACCGAAGGCGGTCTTGATGTGGTTGGAATGCGGGCGCGGCTTGCGCCTGTTCTGGCAACGCTGAAAGACGCTGGTATCAGGCTATCGCTCTTTATTGAGGCTAGTCCAGATCAGCTTAATGCGGCGGCTGATCTGGGGGCTGATATCGTTGAATTACATACCGGGCGTTATTGTGATTTGCCCGCCGGTGCCGAAAGGGATGCCGAATATGCGCGCATTGTAGCGGCGGCAGAACTAACCCGGTCATTAGGCTTGGAATGTCACGCCGGGCATGGCTTGCGGTTTGATAATGTTGCCCCGATTGCCGCGCTCCCCGAAATTGTCGAGCTTAATATTGGGCATTTCTTGATCGGTGAGAGCGTCATGATGGGTCTGCAACCAGCGATTATAGAAATGCGCCGCCATATGGACGAAGCGCGAGGCTGATGATTATTGGTATCGGAACAGATATGACAGTCACCGCTCGCATTGAGGCATCTTGCCAGCGGCTTGGCAATCGGTTCCTTGACCGCATATTCACATCGGCAGAACAAAGCGAGTCTATTACCCGTGGAAGCCGCCGCATGGATTTTCTGGCGAGCCGGTTTGCTGCCAAAGAAGCGGTCTGGAAAGCCATAAATGCTGATCGTCAGGCGGTTATTGCGCTTAATGAGATTGAAATCCTGCCTGATCCGTCAGGGGCGCCGAAAGTCACGCTTTATGGGTCGGCATTGAATGTTGCCAGGGCAAAAGGCCTCAAAAACTGGCAAATTGATATCTCATTATCGGATGAATCAGGCTTGGCACTTGCTTTTGTAGTCTTTTCTGCGCCATAACACCATTTGAATAATAGAATGTTATGTGATCATAAAGAAAGAGGCAGTGATGGAAAAGAAATCGTCATCATGGTTTGATTTTGCCAAGACAATATTTTGGGCGATTGTTATCGCTGTTATTTTTAGGTCCTTTTTGTTTGAGCCGTTCAGTATTCCATCAGGATCAATGATACCGACATTGCGTGTTGGTGATTATCTTTTTGTATCAAAATACTCTTATGGGTATTCAAGCTATTCTTTTCCATTCGGGGTTATCCCGATCAAAGATAGAGTCTGGCGGGGTGAACCTGAATATGGTGATGTTGTGGTATTCAGGCGTCCGGGCAATGAGAGTGTTGATTATATCAAGCGGCTGGTTGGCAAACCTGGCGACCGTATTCAAGTCATTGATAGCGTTCTTTATATCAATGGTCAGGCTTTGCCGCGCGTTGAACATGATCTTGATCCAGCAGACCCGGCCGCCGCTGATGCCGCTGTTCAGGCCTATATGGAAACCATGCCAAATGGACGCGAATATATGATTTTGGAACGTCTGGATAAACCTTATCCGCTATCTAATAATACCAGAGAGTTTTTGGTTGATGATGGGCATTACTTCTTTATGGGCGATAATCGGGACAGATCAAATGATAGCCGCATGTCGGTTGGCAATGTGCCAGAAAAGAACCTCATTGGACGGGCTGAGTTTTTGTTTTTCTCGCATAATGGCTCTGCCCATATCTGGGAGATTTGGAAATGGCCATATGCAATTCGCTTTAGCCGTATCGGAATGGGTATAGACTAAATGGGCAAAACAAAGCCAGAACTACCTGACCATAGTATCCCAGATCATATTAGTGAGGCGCAAAAATCTCTGGAAGATAAGATCAGCTACCATTTTGCTGACCGTAATTTGCTCATCGAGGCGATGACGCATCCCAGCATTAATAATAGCACTAATTCTGGCATAGCTTCTGATATTAATAATCAGCGGCTTGAGTTTTTGGGGGATAGGGTAATTAATCTGATCATTGCTGATGCTATATTCACCCAAGTCACTGATGAGCGTGAGGGTGTTCTAACGCGGTTTTATCATGATTGTGTTGATAATTTCACCATGACAGAATTAGCGCGTCAGTTATCGCTGGGGCAGGCGCTCTTGGTTCAGCCAAATACCGACCTTGCTAATACTGATAAAGTGCTTGCTGATGCGTTAGAGGCCTTAATCGGCGCGATCTGGCGTGATGCAGGCTATGATGAGGCTAAGCGTGTTGTGCTGTCGATCTGGGATGAAAAGCTGGCGACACGCCAACAACTTGAAAAAGATGCCAAGTCTCGCTTGCAAGAATATGCGCTTAAACATTTTTCGGTCTTGCCCGAATATAGCATTGTTGCTCGCACAGGGCCTGCTCATGCGCCGGAGTTCACCACTGCCATAATGCTAAATGGTCAATCCATTGAGGCGAAGGGCAGCTCACGCCAGCTGGCTGAACAACATGCGGCGGCGGCATGGTTAGATAAACACGGCCATTCTGACAAACCATTAGCAAAGCCATCAGCAAAACCATTAGCAAAGCCATTATTGGGGGGCAAAAGCCAATGACCAAAGCAGGTTTTGTATCGCTGATCGGGGCGCCTAATGCTGGCAAGTCAACCTTGATGAATACCATGATTGGACAAAAAGTTTCTATCGTCACACCAAAGGTGCAAACCACGCGGAGCTGTATTCGCGGCATTGCCATGGAAAAGCAAAGCCAGGTGATTTTTGTTGATACGCCGGGCATTTTTCAACCGAAGCGCCGACTTGATCGAGCGATGGTAAGTGCTGCATGGCAAGGCGCTGGTGATAGTGATGTGATTATGCTCGTGCATGATGTGGCGCGCGCGCAGATTGATGCTGATACGATGCGGATTGTCGACAGTATCAAAGAAAAGCAGGTGAAAGCCGCGCTTATTCTCAACAAAATTGATCTAACATCGCCTGAACATGTGATCAAGCGAACAAGTGCGCTGTCAGAGCTTTATGATTTTACCAAAATCTTTATGGTATCTGCGGAAAAAGCCAAAGGCACGGATGATATTCTGGCATGGCTCGCAGAGCAAATGCCCGATAGCCCTTATTTATATGATCCTGATGATCTGTCTGATCTGCCTCAACGCTTGCTGGCGGCGGAAATTTTGCGTGAAAAACTGTTTCTTAATCTGCACGAAGAACTGCCTTATCAGCTCACCGTAGAAACCGAGGAATGGGTTGAACGTGATGATGGTAGCGCCGAAGTCAGATGCTCCATTTATGTCGCAAGAGAAGGCCATCGCGGCATTATTCTGGGGCAGGGCGGCAAAACCATTGGCCGTATTGGGAAAGCAGCAAGGCAAGAATTAGAGGCGATGCTGGATCGTCGGGTGCATTTATTCACCCATGTCAAATTTCGTAAAAATTGGCTAGATGATCCTGCCCGATACAGGGATTGGGGTTTAGACTTCAATGCCTGATCATGCCTGAATGGACGGATACCGCTATCATCATTGATTGCCGACCGCATGGCGAACATGCGGCAATTGTGCATGTCCTGACACAGCATCATGGGCGTTATGCCGGGCTGGTTAGAGGTGGTCAAGGGCGCAATATGCGGCCAATCATGCAACCCGGAAATCAAGTTTCAGTGAGCTGGCGGGCGCGCCTCGATGAACATCTCGGCAGCATGACAATGGAACTGGCTAATGCTCATGCGGCAACAATTATGAATGACCGAATGCAGCTGGTGGCATTAACTTCAATCTGTGCTTTACTGCAAGCCGCGATTGCCGAAAGAGAGCCGGTTGAACCTGTTTATGATGCGACGGCGGCGATGTTAGAGCTGTTATCATCTGATATGGATACACCGCTTTGGCTGGCGGCGTATATTCGCTGGGAAATTGGCTTGCTGGCGGTGGCTGGCTTTGGGCTGGAACTTGACCGCTGTGCGGTTAGTGGCGTCACCGAAGGCCTGCGTTATGTCAGCCCCAGAAGCGGCGGTGCCGTGACCTCAGAAGCGGCGGGCGAACATATCCCTCGCTTGCTCGTCCTACCCGGTTTTTTGGGCGGCGACGCAAAATCACTTGAAGAAGATGTCATCAATGGTATTCGTATGACAGGACATTTCATTGCGCGCCGTATCTTTGGGGTGCATCATCAACCTATGGCAGAGGCAAGGCAACGATTGCAAGATATGGTGATGCTGCAATTTGGTAAGGATCAATTTGATAAAGACCAATTTGGTAAAAATATGGCGTCTGATATTACATATGATCATCCCTCGCATGAGGAAGGATAAGCGAAGATGGCTGAAAATGAATTGATCAAAACTGATTTTTCGTCAGAGCTAAGCCAGCGCTATCTTGCTTATGCCTTATCAACCATTACCTCACGATCATTGCCTGATGTTCGTGATGGGCTGAAACCTGTTCATCGCCGCCTGCTCTATGCGATGCGGCTATTGCGCCTTGATCCGGGGCAGGGTTTCAAAAAATCAGCGCGTGTTGTTGGTGATGTTATGGGTAAGTTTCACCCGCATGGTGATGCTGCGATTTATGATGCGATGGTCAGATTAGCGCAAGAGTTTGCTATGCGCTATCCACTGGTTGATGGGCAGGGGAATTTTGGCAATATCGATGGTGATAACGCAGCGGCGATGCGCTATACCGAAGCCCGAATGACGCTAGTCGCTCAGCTCTTGCTTGACGGCATTGACGAGGATGCTGTGGATTTCCGGCAAACCTATGATGGTGAGGGCGAGGAGCCGGTCATCTTGCCAGCGGCTTTCCCTAACCTCCTGGCCAATGGCGCACAAGGTATTGCTGTTGGTATGGCAACGTCAATTCCGCCGCATAATGCCATTGAGCTAATCGATGCCGCCTTGCATTTGATCAAGCATCCTAATGCTAGCCATGCCAAGATGCTGGATTTTATCAAAGGCCCTGATTTTCCGACTGGCGGAGTGTTAATAGAAGCGCCCGAACAACTGGCTGAGGCCTATGCCACTGGTCGGGGGGCGTTTAGGTTGCGGGCGGCATGGCAATGTGAAACCGAAAAAGGCGGCGGCTGGAAAATTATCATCACCGCCATCCCCTATCAGGTTCAGAAAGCCAGATTGATTGAAAAAATGGCTGAATTGATGCAAGCCAAAAAATTGCCTTTCATTGCTGATATTATGGACGAATCTGCCGAAGATATTCGGCTTGTCATTGAACCTAAATCACGTCGGATTGATCCGAAACTATTGATGGAAAATCTGTTTCGGATGACTGATCTGGAATATCGGATTGGGCTTAATCTGAATGTCTTGGATGGCACAGGAACGCCTGGGGTGATGTCTATAAAAGACGCTTTGCTGGCGTGGATTGATCATCAGTTGGTTGTGTTACGGCGGCGCACATCACATAGGCTGAACAAGATTACCGCCCGCCTGGAAGTGCTGGAAGGGTATCTGGTTGTCTATCTCAATCTTGATGAAGTCATTGCCATTATCCGTGAAGAAGATCACCCTCGACCACGGCTGATGGAGCGTTTCGGGCTCAATGAGAATCAGGCTAATGCGATATTGGATATGCGGCTGCGGTCATTGCGCAGGCTTGAGGAAATGGAGCTTGGAAAAGAGCGTGATGATCTTAATGCTGAGGCCGCAGACCTCAACGCTATGATGGCTGATGAGGGGCGTCAGAGAGCTGTGATTACGTCCAGTATTAAGGCCATGCGGGCGCAGTTTATAAAAACTGATCAGCGTCTAACACGGATAGAACCGCAGCCTGTTTTAGATAGTGATCCGGCGGAAATGCTGGTCGAAAAAGAAGCGGTGACGATTGTCTGTTCAGAAAATGGCTGGATCAGGAGCATGAAGGGCCGTATTGAGCCTGATGCTGATATTCGTCTCAGAGAAGGTGATGCGCCTAAATTTCATCTTCATGCCGATAGCACAGATCGGTTGGTGATCGGCCTGGAAAATGGCCGTTTCTATACCATTTCCATTGATAAACTGCCCGGTGGCCGGGGCTTTGGTGAGCCATTGGCGTTGATGATAGATATCGCGGTTGATACCCCTATCATTTCCATTATGGTGGTGAAACCGGGCAAGATATTGCTGGCCTCGTCATCGGGGCATGGCTTTATTACTGAGATTGATCAGCTTATTGCTCAGACGAAAACTGGCCGTCAGGTCATGACTGTGATGGATAAGGCGCGGATGATTGCGGCAAAACCGCTAGCTGGTGAGAGCGTCGCGCTGGTTGGCAGTAACCGAAAAATGTTGATCATCAATGCCGATGATATCCCCGTTATGGCCAAAGGCAGAGGTGTGATTTTACAGCGCTATAAAGATGCGTGGCTTGCTGATGCGACAAGCTTTAGGGCTGAGGACGGCTTGAGCTGGGTGCAATCAGGTGGCCGGACAAGAACAGAAAGAGATATCACGCCTTGGGTTGGCAAACGCGCTGGCGCTGGTAAAATTGTTCCTGTTGGATTTCCAAAACCGCCAAGATTTACCTAAATCTGCGACGTCTTAGATATTATCATCAGCTTCAGCAAGCGGAATCCAATACCCTTTTTCCAGAATCTCAGCAGGCTTAAATCTGGATTTGTAATTCATCTTATGCGATGTAGCGATATAATAACCTAGATAGACATAAGGCAAGCCCATATGATGCGCGACTGCCGCACAATCCAATATCATGAAACTTCCCGGCGATAGATGCTGTTTCTCAGGATCAAAGAAACTATAAACAAGTGATAGCCCATCATCTTGAATATCAACCAGAATCACGCCGTAAAGCGCCCCCTGATCTCTATATTCGATCAGCACTGTGTCAATGGGGCTGCAATTAATCATCGCCGCATAACTGCTCTTATCCATATCAGCCATCTGGCCATCGCCATGGCGGCTATTCAGATAGGTCTGAAACAGCTCATAATGCTCATCAATGCCATAGTTATGAAGCAAATCACGCGAAATATGCGCGTTTTTCTTAATGATGCGGCGTTGGCTTTGGCTGATCAAGAGCTGACCTTCATTGATGTTACCTGATGGAATACGTAACGGTTTACAGGCATTGCAATTCGCGCAAATCGGCCGATAAACCCAGTTTTCAACACGCCTAAACCCGGCTTTGGCAAGCTGATCATGGCTTTTGGGTTGAGAGGTGATATCGGCGGCAAGGCGCTGTTCTACCCGCCCATGCAAATAAGAACATGGCGACGGCCGCGTAACGCGCATGACCAGAGGGTCGGTAAATGAGATGTAATTCCTGTTATTCATCTCCACCTCTGATTATGATGACATATCCGATAATATGGTCACGGTAAATCCTTTATCCCTGATCGCTTGCACAATTTCTTGCAAATGATCACCGCCACGAGTCTCAATCACGGCATCAATTTTGGCGAGTTTAGGCGGGACATCCTGGAACATGCGCTGGTGGAAAATCTCAATGATATTGGATTTACAGCTACTGATCGCACCTGTAATTCCAGCCAACATTCCCGGCTCATCCGTGATATCAATCCGCAGGCGAGCAATCCGGCCATCTCGCGCCATATTTCGGGTCAGCACCGCCGATAGCAGCCGAGGATCAATATTACCGCCACAAATCACAACGCCGCATTTATGACCCTTAACCTTTTCAGGATATTGGAGCAGTGCTGCGACACCGGCGGCGCCCGCGCCTTCTGTTACCAGACGTTGCTGTTCCACCATAACGCCAACCGCGTGTTCTATGATGACTTCGTTAACCAGCACAATCTCATCGACCAGATCACGGACGACAGGCATGGTTAGCGCACCTGGCTTTTTGACAGCAATGCCCTCAGCTAGCGTTTCGCCGCCGCCGCGAATATCATCACCCGCCACCATATCTGTCATCGTTGGCCATAATTCGGCTTCGACACCAATAATACGAATATCAGGATTGATATCGCGCGCNGCAATGGCAATGCCTGAGATTAAGCCNCCGCCACCAATAGGNACAATCAGCGTATCNAGATCGGGATTATCCGCAAGCATTTCAAGCCCNACTGATCCCTGACCTGTCATCACCAACTCATCATTATAGGGATGAATTAATGTCATGCCGCGTTCAGCAATGATTTGCGAAACNACGCCTTCACATTCATTCAGGTTTCGGCCTTCCAGTATNACCTCAGCCCCCCATGCGCGGGTGCGATTAATTTTGGCAAATGGGGTTTGCGATGGCATGACAATAACCGCAGGTATTCCCATTTGTTTGGCATGATAGGCAACGGCTTGGGCATGATTACCTGCTGACATAGATATAACGCCGCGCTTGGCTTCATCCTGGGTCAGTGCGCTCATTCGGGTAAAGGCGCCACGCGGCTTAAAGGATGAGGTGATTTGCTGATTTTCAAGCTTCAACCAGATATCGGCATCGGTCATGCTTGATAACGTCGGAGAATATACGCTAGGGGTGCGAAGAACCGCGCCTTCCATGGCTTTATGGGCTTTGCGGATAGCATCAGGGGTGACAGTCATGATTTTATCTTCTTTACGTTTATATTTGATTGTACTCTAGGTTTCATTCAGCCATTCGGCAATCTGATAAGCAAAATAGCTCAAAATTCCTGTACATCCAGCGCGTTTGAAACTGATCAGCATTTCCATGATCAAGGCCTTTTGCTTATCCTCAGTCAAAGTGCTGGCAAGGCTTTGAATCATTTGATATTCGCCGCTAACCTGATAAGCGAATACAGGAATATTAAATTGGTCAACAGAACGGCGAATAATATCCAGATACGGCATCCCCGGTTTTACCATGATAAAATCAGCACCTTCTTTGATATCCAGAGCAATTTCGCGCATAGCTTCGTCACTATTGGCAGGGTTCATCTGATAGCTGGTTTTGTCTTTAATCTCAGAAAGGGCGCCGGCACTAACCGCCGCCCGGAACGGCGCATAAAGCGAAGAGGCGTATTTCGCCGCATAGGACATGATCATCACTTGCGTGAAACCCGCCTCATCAAGCCCTGCCCGAATAGCGCCAATGCGGCCGTCCATCATATCAGATGGTGCCACAATATCACTGCCAGCCCGGGCATAATTAACGGCTTGCTTAATCAGCACCTCAAGGCTCGCATCATTATCAACAACACCAGCCCGAATAACCCCATCATGGCCATGGGTGGTAAAGGGGTCGAGAGCGATATCAACCACTACACCCATATCAGGTTCAGCGGATTTTATGGCGGCAATGGCACGACAAACCAGATTATCGCTGGCTAGGGCATTGCTGCCTTCATCATCTTTAAGGGCGGCATCAATGCGCGGAAAAATAGCAATAGCAGGTATCCCCAACCTATGTGCCATCTTTGCTCTATGAGCAAGAATATCCAGGCTAATCCGATCAACACCGGTNAGGCCTTCAATCGGCTCAGCAATATTCTGGCCTTCGGTGATAAAAACAGGCCAGATCAAATCACTTGGCNGGATGCTGTTTTCGGTCAGCATGGCGCGGCTGAACATATTCATTCTGCTGCGCCGTAATCGGGTGATCGGATAGCCGGGCATAAGATTATTTTGTCTAGTCATAGGGTTATATAAACATAGCTATGACAAGGTGCAAATTGTATTCTTTCAAATGCTGAACCAGATTGACGCATATATAGGGCTATTTTCATGCGATCTTTTGCTCTGCCATCTTCTCAATCCGCTTAATTTGGCGTATAGATCAGGCATGAGCATTGAAACTGAATATCTCAATTTTGATACTATTGGCCAGANTGGTAGCCGGACTGGTAGCAGGACTAGTAGCCGGACTGGGCAAATCACGCTGAACAGGCCAAAGGCGCTNCACGCCCTGACAACAACAATGTGCCATCAGATCAGNGATAAGCTTGAGCAATACTGGCATGATGATACCATTGATCAGGTCATTCTTTGCGCTNGCGAAGGCCGCGCTTTCTGTGCTGGCGGTGATATTCGTGAAGCTTTAGAGAGTATGCAGAGGAAATCACCAGAAACGCTGGATTATTTTGAAGCTGAATATGCTATGGATATGATCATTGCTGGCTTCCCCAAGCCGTTGATTTGCATTGCTGATGGGCTAACCATGGGCGGCGGTTCTGGACTTTTGTTTAATTCATCGCACCCTGTGATCACTGACAGGATTGATTTTACGATGCCAGAAACAGGCATTGGGCTGTTTCCTGATGTTGCCGCCTCGCTTTTCCTGCGCCGGGCAACAGGCCGAATAGGGCTTTTTATCGGACTAACGGGAACACGCATTGGCCATGGTGATATGGTTGCATCGGGGCTTATGGATTATTTTATCCCGCATGAGATGNTAACCGAGCTTAAAGCCGCCATAGCCGCCCTAGCCCCCATAGCCGCCNGACCTGAGCAGGAAAATATTGATGATTTGCTTAGCGCATTCGCCAGACGAGATGCTGAACCTATGCTGTTGATGCCGCATCTTGACTGGATAAATGATATCTTGGCGCATGATCGGCTTGAGGCTATTCGTGATGCGGCGGCGGCATCTGATCACAGCCTTGCCGCGCCTCTCTATCAGGCGCTAACCCAGCGTTGTCCACTATCATTAAAAGTGACGCATCGGCTGCTTACCAGCGCGCCTTCTGATGGTTATATTTCTGCCTTATTGCTGGATTATTGTTTGGCTAAGCGCATAACAGAGTACCCTGATTTTGCTGAAGGCGTGCGAGCAGCGGTGATTGATAAGGATCAAAACCCGCAATGGTCGCATCAATGCCTTGAGGATGTAACAGATGAGATGATTGACGATATATTTGATGATAGCAACAGACCACATTTTGCCCTACCTTCAGTTTTATTGTAACAATTAAACAGCAATTGCCGACATCGCCTAAAAAGTGAAACCCTGATAAAGACATTAATAAAAAGATTATTTAATTTGAAATGATAAGGACATCCCCATGCGTTTAAGCCAGTATTTTATTCCAACTCTTCGTGAGACGCCGAAAGAGGCGCAGATCGTATCCCATCGCTTGATGCTTCGGGCAGGCATGATCCAGCAATCAAGTGCCGGGATTTATAGCTGGCTACCGCTGGGCTTGAAAGTCATGCGTAAGATTGAACAGATTGTCAGAGAAGAACAAAACCGAGCAGGCGCTGTTGAGGTGCTGATGCCAACTATTCAGCCTGCTGAATTATGGCAGGAGTCTGGACGCTATGATGATTATGGTCTGGAGATGTTGCGGATCAAGGACAGGCATGATCGGGACATGCTATTCGGGCCGACAAACGAAGAACAGATCACCGATATCTTTCGCTCACATGTCAAAAGCTATCGGGCTTTACCGTTAAATCTCTATCACATTCAGTGGAAGTTCAGGGACGAAGTGCGGCCGCGTTTTGGAATTATGCGTGGGCGTGAGTTTTTGATGAAAGATGCCTATTCTTTCGCTATTGATGCGGAGGCGGCGCGGATTGAATATAATAAGATGTTTGTGTCTTATTTGCTGACCTTTAAGCGGCTTGGGCTGACCGCTATTCCGATGGAAGCAGATACCGGGCCAATAGGCGGCGATATGAGCCATGAGTTCGTTATCCTCGCTGAAACTGGTGAGAGCGAAGTCTTTTGCCATAAGGATTGGATGAATTACAGCCTTGATGCAGGTGAGGTGGATTATGCGGCCGACTTGCAGCCAATTGTTGACCGCTTTACCAAATTATATGCGGTCACTGATGAAAAATATGATGCCGCGAATTGCCCCATTCCATCTGATCAATTAATGACAACACGCGGTATTGAGGTTGGTCACATCTTTTATTTTGGTGCAAAATACTCGACCCCGATGGGCGCCAGCGTGGCGGATGAAACGGGCAAGCAATGTCATGTTCATATGGGATCATATGGCATTGGCGTATCGCGCCTGGTTGGCGGTATCATTGAGGCTAGTCACGATGATAAAGGCATTATCTGGCCGCAATCTGTTGCCCCATTTGATGCTGTGGTGGTTAATTTGAAACCTGGTCATGATGATTGCGATAAGGTGTCAGAACAGCTTTATGGTCAGTTGACTAATGCTGGTTATGATGTGCTGATGGATGATAGCGCGGACAGCCCGGGGGCGAAACTTAACGCTATGGATTTAATCGGCATCCCTTATCAGATTATTATTGGCCCGCGCGGCATGAAAGATGGTGAGGTTGAGTTCAAAATCAGAAAAACTGGCGCCTGTGAGAATATGTCACCTGATGCGGCGGCTAATACTTTGCTCAATCATTTGGCAGAACAGCTGAAAGGACAAGGCGCAATATGAGTGGAGTTTTCGGCCATCTTGAGCGCATGCTAGCCTTGCGGTATATCCGCTCCCGGCGGTCTGAGGGCTTTATTTCTGTCATTGCGTGGTTCTCGCTTTTGGGCATTTCACTTGGTGTTGCTACTCTGATCATTGTGATGTCGGTGATGAACGGCTTCCGCGCTGAGCTGGTAGGCCGGATTTTGGGATTGAATGGGCATTTGGTTGTCTATTCCAATGGCCCACAAGGGATACCAAAATTTGATACATTAGCTGGCCGCATTGGCGGAATACCGGGGATTATGGCGGTGACTCCACAAATCGAAGGTCAGGTCATGGCTAGTCATGAAGGCTTTGCTTCTGGTGCGGTTGTGCGTGGTGTGCGCTGGGAAGATTTAGCCGCCCGCAAGCCGCTTTGGGATGTGCTTGATGCGGCGAGTATCGAAGGCATAAAGAAAAAAGAAAGCATTCTTATCGGCCATGAGCTAGCGCGGAGTTTAGGCGTCAGGGCAGGCGATACGCTATCGCTGTTATCGCCATATGGCAAGAAAACAGCATTTGGAACAATTCCTGAACGTCGACGGTTTCGCGTTGCTGGTGTCTTTAATGTTGGCATGCACGAATATGACAAGGCTTTTATCTTTATGCCTTTGGATGATGCCCAGTCTTTCTTTGCCATGAATAACACGGTAACCGCGCTTGAGATTTATGCCCGTGATGCTGATCAGACAGAACCAATAAGCACGAATTTAAGCCAGACTATTGGCACAGATATGCGAGTATTTGACTGGCGGCAGCGCAATAAAAACTTCCTGACGGCGCTTAATGTAGAACGCAACGTCATGTTTATTATCCTGTCGCTGATTATTTTGGTCGCGGCATTTAATATCATCTCGTCGATGATCATGCTGGTGCGGTCAAAAAATAATGATATTGCGGTTCTGCGTGCCATGGGTGCAACCAAAGGCTCAATCATGCGGGTATTTATGATGACAGGGTCAAGCATTGGTCTGATTGGGACGGTTATCGGCACCCTGCTTGGGCTTGGGTTTTGCTGGAATATTGATAGCATTAAAAATATTGTGGAAAGCCTGACGGGGACAGAGCTATTCGCAGCGGAGATTTATTTCCTGTCTACCTTGCCAGCCAAAGTTGATCCTAATGAAGTGATAAACGTCATTCTCATGGCGATTACGTTATCGTTTTTATCATCCGTCTATCCGGCATGGCGTGCCTCACGCATTGCTCCGGCAGAAGCGCTTCGTTATGGGTGAGCATATGGCGGCAAGTGTGATGAGTAGAGATGATCAAGACACTGTGCTTTTGATGAATGATGTGTCGAAAGCCTTTCATCAGGGTGATCGGGTCATCCAGGTGCTGAAAGATGTTTCCGTCAATATCAAAAAGGGAGAGCTGGTTGCCCTTGTTGGCCCTAGCGGGTCGGGAAAGACAACCTTGCTTAATATTGCCGGTATTCTGGAAAGGCCTGATAGCGGCCAAGTCAGCATTGCGGGCAAAGCCACGCATCGGCTTAATGATAAGGAAACCTCAGAATTGAGGCGAAATTCGATCGGCTTTGTTTTTCAGTTTCACCGTCTCTTGCCAGAGTTTTCGGCGGCTGAAAACATTATTATCCCCCAGATTATGAACCGTCTATCGCGCCATGTTGCCCAAGAACGCGCCGAGCAATTGCTTGCCATGATTGGCTTGAGCGAACGCCGTCATCACCGTCCGGGTCAACTATCAGGGGGTGAGCAGCAAAGGGTTGCCATCGCGCGTGCGGTGGCTAATGTGCCGTCATTGCTGCTTGCTGATGAGCCAACGGGCAATCTTGATCCTGATACGGCGGCTGATGTCTTCAAACATTTGGTCGCTATTCTGCGGTCAACAGGAACGGCGGCTCTGCTCGTCACACATAATATGGAATTAGCAAAATCGCTGGATAGAGTGTTGACGATTCGCAAAGGTGAGCTGGTGGGATAGACGTCATCGCCTGCCCTTAGCTGTCCGTTTATGAAACAAAAATAACTGGCGGCTTGTCAGGCTCTAGTCGTCTGGGCAATACTCAATATTATGTCATCTCCATTTATTCATTTACGCACCCATTCGTCATATTCGCTTGCCGAGGGCATGATGCCAATCAAGCCGCTGATTGAAAAAGCGGCAAAGATGCAGCAGCCTGCTCTGGCATTGACCGATACCTTCAATAGTTATGGCGCGCTTGAGTTTTCAGAAGCGGCATCAAAAGCTGGTATTCAGCCCATTATTGGCGCGCAAGTCATGCTCCAAGATGATACAGCAGATGATGCGTTGTGTGAGGTTGTTCTGCTGACTCAGAACAAAGACGGCTGGATAAACCTATCTCTGTTGCTGTCCCGTGCCTTGCTTGCAGGTAAGCAAGACCCGTTTATTCCGGTTGCTGATTTGCGGGCGCATTCATCTGGGCTAATTATTCTGACAGGCGGGGCTAAGCGCGGCTTTCTGGCGGCTCCATTGGTTGAGAATAGAGCTGATCTTGCCAAAAAGCGCCTTGCTGCTCTGATGACAATTTTTCCTGAGCGGCTATATATTGAACTTCAGCGTCATGGCACGGAGGCGGAGACCATTGCCGAGCCGCAGTTGCTGGATATGGCTTACACCAATAATATTCCGATTGTTGCGACGAATGATTGCTATTTTGCGAGCCAGAGCGATGCTGAGGCGCATAGTGTTTTGCTCTGTATATCGGAGGGCAAAACCCTGTTTCATGATGATCGCCGGCATGAAACGAATGAGCATTATTTCAAATCTGACCAAGACATGCGGGCATTATTTTCTGATCTTCCAGAGGCCATAGAAAACACCGCGCATATTGCTCGCCGCTGTGCCTTTGCTGTTGAAAAACGCAGCCCTTTATTGCCGCCTTTTGCCACCCCTGATGGCAGTGATGAGAAAGTCTGGCTCCGCAATCTTTCGCATCAGGGCTTGGCGGAACGGCTTGCGCAAATCAAAGCCCTGACAGGGGTTAGCGCCTATGCTGAGGCGGATGTACAGGCAATGACCAAAACCTATGAGGATAGGCTTAACCTTGAGCTGGATATTATCATCAAGATGGGGTTTTCCGGATATTTTCTCATTGTTGCTGATTTCATTAATTGGGCAAAACAGCAGAATATCCCTGTCGGTCCTGGCCGTGGGTCTGGTGCGGGATCATTAGTTGGTTATGCGTTGGGGATTACCGACCTTGATCCTATTCGCTGGGGCTTGTTGTTTGAACGCTTTTTGAACCCTGAACGGATTTCAATGCCTGATTTTGATATTGATTTCTGCCGTGATCGGCGTGACGAAGTCATCAGCTATGTTCAGCAAAAATATGGTGATGATCGGGTTGCCCAGATTATCACCTTTGGTAGCCTGCAAGCACGGGCGGCACTGCGCGATGCTGGCCGCGTGCTAGGCATGCCCTATGGTCAAGTTGACCGCATTGCCAAGCTGGTGCCAAGTAATCCGGCGAAACCTGTCAAACTGTCTGAGGCGCTGAAAAAAGAACAAGACCTAAAAGCCGCCGTTGAAAGTGATCAAGATATCTTGCATCTGGTCAATATTTCAAAACAGATTGAGGGCTTGTTGAGGCATTGGTCGACCCATGCCGCAGGAGTGGTGATTGGCGACCGCCCATTGGTTGAATTGGTGCCATTGGCGCGTGACCCGGCATCAGAATTGCCTGTCACTCAATTTAACATGAAGTCGGTGGAAGATGCTGGATTGGTGAAGTTTGATTTTCTTGGGCTGAAAACGCTAACCGTCTTGCAACAAGCGATTGATCTGATCAAGCGGCGCGGCATTGATCTGCAATTAGGCGACATACCGCTTGAATGTGAGGCTACCTTTGCCATGCTGGGCGAAGGTGAGGCGGTTGGGCTGTTCCAGCTTGAATCGAGCGGCATGCGCGAGGTGTTAAAAGGTCTTAAGCCTGATCGATTTGAGGATATTATTGCTGTCGTGGCTTTATACCGTCCGGGGCCGATGGAAAATATCCCGAAATATATTGCCCGTAAGCATGGCCGCGAGGAGGTCAGCTATATGCACCCTTTGCTTGAGCCAGTGCTGGAAGAAACCTATGGCATTATGATCTATCAGGAACAGGTGCAACGAGCGGCGCAGGTTTTATCGGGATATAGTCTTGGCAAGGCAGATATTTTGCGCCGTGCTATGGGTAAAAAAATTAAAGAGGAAATGGATGCCCAGCAGGGCGAGTTTATTTCTGGTGCCGCTGAAAATAACATTAGCGAAAAATTAGCAAGGGAGATTTTTGATCAAATCACGGCCTTTGCTGGATATGGATTTAATAAATCGCACGCCGCCGCTTATGCCCTTATTGCGTGGCAAACGGCATGGCTGAAACGCCATTACACGGCTGAGTTTTTGGCGGCACTGATGACCATGGATATTGGCAATACCGAAAAACTGGCGGTCTTCAGGCAAGATTGTAACAGCTATGATATCGCTATGTTGCCGCCATCAGTTAATTATTCTGAGGCGATATTTACGGTTGAAGAACGTCCAGACGGGCAGGGTATCCGCTATGGTTTGGGGGCTATCCGTAATGTTGGCTTTGATCTGATGAAGGCTCTGGTGAATGAGCGAGTGCAGAACGGCCCGTTTACCTCGCTTGAGGATTTTGCCAGCCGCGGGGCTGCCAATCTTAACCGCAGGATGCTTGAGAACTTGATAAAATCGGGGGCATTAGATGATTTTGGTCTCACCAGATCAACCTTGTTTGATGCCATTGAGCGGATTCTGTCTTATGCCCAAATTGCCAGGAAAGAGGCCGAAACCGCGCAAGATAACTTGTTTAATACGGTGGCAGGCGCGGCGCTGGATATCCCTCTGGAACAACGGCCGGAATGGGAAGCAAAAGACAAGCTGGCTTTTGAAATGGAAGCCTTGGGGCTATATTTGAGCGCCCATCCGCTTGATGAATATATGGATCAATTAACGCCACTCAATATCACCTTTGCCAGCCAGTTATCAGAAAAACTAAACGATACAGCCGATGCGGTTGATCTTCATTTTGCAGGGCTTCTCTACGGCAAACAGATTAGGACATCGCAGAATAATAACCGCTTCGCTTTTATGCAGATGACTGACCCTACGGGCATGATTGACGTCACGCTTTTTAGCGATGTTCTGGCCGCCGCCGAAGAATATCTGATTGAAAATGAGCCGATCTATGTGAAGGTTAGCGCCCGCCGTGACGATGACCGCGTTAAGCTGTTGGCAAGAGAAGTCTTACCGCTAGATACCGCCATTGAAACCAAAACCATGGGAATGGTTGTACATGTCATGGATGAAACCGCCTTCTCGGGCATTGCTAGCGGTCTTGCGCGTGATGGCGAAGGACGGCAAAAACTGATTTTGAAAATGCATGTGCAAACCCATGAAGTTATGCTGAAACTAGATGGCTCATATAAACTCAGCCAAGGCTTTCGCCAGCATGTGAAATCGCTGGATGGGGTGGTCTCAATCAGCAATATCTTTCTTTAGATATTTCCTCAATTTTTCAACAATAATACTTGCAAATGGGCGCGTTTGTCGCTAATCAATGGCTACCAATAATTGATTGGAATTCGCACATGAAGGTGGCAATGCTTGCCATTGCCTTCCGGTGGAACGGCAAAACCGCTTCCTCACCCTTCATGGAGGCTTAACCGGAAAAGGAGCATGATTATGCCTATGCCTAGTTTTACCATGCGTCAGCTACTCGAAGCTGGTGTTCACTTTGGTCACCATACTCGCCGCTGGAACCCTAAGATGAAGCCGTTCATCTTTGGTGATCGCAACAATATTCATATTCTTAATCTGCAGCAGACTGTGCCAATGCTTTACCAGGCGCTTGAGGCGATAAGCAAGGTTGCATCAAATGGTGGTCGTGTGCTGTTTGTTGGCACGAAGCCATCAGCATCAGAAGTCGTTGCCGAAGCGGCGCTGTCATGTGGTCAGTATTATGTTAATCACCGCTGGCTTGGAGGCATGTTAACCAACTGGTCAACCGTGTCACAATCCATCCGCCGTCTGCGTGAAATGGAAGAGCGCTTGAGTGGCGAAGATGTGAACGCATTGACGAAAAAAGAAACCCTTACCTTGACCCGCGAACGCGATAAGCTTGAAAAGACGCTTGGCGGTATTAAGGAAATGGGCGGTCTGCCAGATTTGCTTTTCATCATTGATACCAATAAAGAGGACATTGCGGTGAAAGAAGCCAATGTTCTGAATATTCCTGTGGTTGCTGTTGTTGATAGTAACGCCAATCCTGATGGGGTTGATTATGTTATTCCGGGCAATGATGATGCGTTGCGGGCGATCAGTCTCTATTGCGATTTGGTTGCAGGGTCAGTTATCGAAGGTCTGAAAACAGAAATGATCCGTTCAGGCGCTGATGTCGGCGAAGAAGTAGCCCCTGTTGAAGAAACTGTTGCTAGCGATGCGCCTGCTGAGGAGCCTGCGGAAGCTGTACCTGCTGCCGAAGTAGCAGAAACGGCGCCAGCGGAGGAGCCTGCCGCTAGTCAGGCATCCGAAGCGGCAAGCCAGTAAGTCAGGCACCGTTTTATCTTTGATTCCAGCCGCCGATTGGCTGGGATCACTAAAATAATTTATCAACTAACCTTAATCTGAGGATTGAACAATGGCGATTACTTCTCAAATGGTAAAAGACCTCCGCGCGTCCACTGGTGCTGGCATGATGGATTGCAAAAAAGCACTAGATGAAGCAAATGGTGATATGGACGCGGCTATTGACTGGTTGCGGAAAAAGGGCTTGGCCGCTGCCGCCAAAAAAGCCAGCCGTGTTGCGAGTGAAGGTCTGGTTGCTGTCAAAACATCTGGGGCTGTTGGCGCGGTCATAGAAGTCAATTCAGAAACCGATTTTGTCTCGCGCAATGAGGAGTTTCAGGGTTTTGTCCGGACATTGGCTGATATTGGCACCAATTGTGATAGCCTTGAGGCACTGATGGAGATGCCTTACACAGGCGCGAGCCATTCTGTTGCTGAAGAACTGACTAATAAAATTGCCAAGATTGGTGAGAATATGTCTATTCGGCGGGTTGCTAAACTGTCTGTTGATAACGGCGTTGTCGTGTCTTACATCCATAATGCGGTTGCTGAAGGCATGGGTAAAATTGGTGTGCTTGTTGGCCTTTCCTCTGCTGCTGATGCTGGTGTTCTTGAACAGCTTGGCCGTCAAATTGCTATGCATATCGCCGCCACCGCGCCGGCGAGTTTGAGCGAAGATGATCTTGATCCTGAATATGTTGCGCGTGAGCGTAAACTGCTTGTTGATCAGGCGATCCAGTCTGGAAAGCCTGCTGATATTGCAGAAAAAATGGTTGAAGGCAGAATGAAGAAATTCATGAAAGAAGTTGTTCTGTTGGAACAAGTTTTTGTCATTGATGGTGAAACGGTCGTATCAAAAGTCATCGAAAATGCCGCAAAAGATGCAGGTTCACCGATCACATTAACCGCTTTCACCCGCTTCAATCTGGGTGAAGGAATTGAAAAAGAAGAAACCGATTTTGCCGCTGAAGTAGCAGCCCAGCTAAAAGGCTGATTTCTGACTGGCTTTATTGCGGTAAAATGCGGTAATCTGTTGTGTGAGAGCGTGTTCTGCTCTCATGCAATTTATAGGATTTGCTATGCCGGATACAGCCCCTTCTCATAAATACAAGCGTGTTCTTTTGAAGATTTCTGGTGAATCTTTGATGGGAGACAGGAGCTACGGCATTGACCCGGCGATGGTGTCGCGCATCGCCGAAGAAATCAAACATGTGATTGAACAGGACATTGAGATTTGCCTTGTCATTGGCGGCGGCAATATATTTCGCGGTATCTCTGGCGCTGCTTCTGGCATGGAAAGAGCGACTGGTGATTATATGGGCATGCTTGCAACGGTGATGAATGCGCTGGCAATGCAAAACGCGCTCGAAGATTTATCGGTTAATACGCGGGTGCTATCGGCCCTGCCAATTAGCGCTGTGTGTGAGCCATATATTCGCCGCCGCGCCAAACGCCATATTGAAAAAGGCCGAGTTGTCATTTTTGCGGCTGGTACAGGCAATCCATTTTTCACAACCGATACGGCGGCGGCGCTCAGGGCAACGGAGATGAATTGCGATCTTATCCTCAAAGGGACACGTGTTGATGGGGTTTATTCGGCTGATCCAGAAAAAGACCCTAATGCCATACATCATCCACAATTGACGTATAAAGATGTATTGTCACGGGATTTAGCTGTCATGGATGCGTCAGCGATTTCTTTGGCACGGGAAAATGATATTCCCATGATTGTGTTTTCGATTGAAAAGCAAGGCAGTTTTGATCGTGTTTTGCGGCATGAGGATAAATTCACTTTGATTATCGATAAAAAAGGAGACTAGTGTCATGAGTTTTAACATGGATGATACACAAAGACGCATGCAGGGTGCCGTTTCCGCTCTTGAAACTGAATTTCAGGGGCTGAGAACTGGCCGCGCTTCGGCTGGCATGTTAGAACCGATTTCTGTTGAGGCTTATGGCTCACGCATGCCGATAAATCAGGTTGGCAATATTTCCGTGCCTGAACCACGGCTGTTGACGGTGCAAGTTTGGGATGCCTCCATGACGCCAGCAGTGGAAAAGGCTATTCGCGAATCTGATTTGGGACTTAACCCACAAGCCGAAGGTACGTTGATCCGGATACCTGTGCCTGATCTGTCATCAGAACGCCGGGAAGAGCTTGCCAAAGTAGCTGGAAAATATGCAGAAGCGGCGCGCGTTTCTATCAGAAATGTCCGGCGCGATACCATCGAGCAGGTGCGTAAAGGCGAAAAAGATGGTGATTATGGAGAAGATGAGCGCCACGGATTAGAGGCTAAAGTGCAAAAACTAACGGATGATCATGTCAGTAAAGTTGATCAGATGCTGGCGACAAAAGAAAAAGACATTAAGACGGTATAGAATACGAATAGATGAAAACAGCAATTCCTCATCATCTGGCTATCATCATGGACGGCAATCGCCGCTGGGCCAAGGCGCGCGGTATGCCCATCCGGTCTGGCCATATGCAAGGCGCGTCAGTGGTTGAAGAAATTACTGAACATGCGCATGAGCAAGGGGTTGATTGGTTAACGATATTCGCCTTTTCCACTGAAAATTGGTCACGGCCAGCCAATGAAGTCAAAGATATTCTCGGCGTCTTTCGCTATTTTCTTGATCGCAAGGGCAAGGCATTAATAGACAAGAATGTGCGGCTGAGAACGATTGGGGATGTGTCTGGATTTCCACTAAATATTCAGAAAAAAGTGATTGAGTTAGTTGATCTTTCTGCCGCCAATACAGGGATTAATCTGACCGTTGCGCTGAATTATGGCGGCCGGTCAGATATCACGATGGCGATGCGTGAGATTGCAGCAGATATCGCGGCAGGCAAAAGAGATGCCGCAGATGTTGATGAGACACTGATCAAAAGTCATCTTTATACGGCGCCATTACCGCCCATTGATTTGCTGATTAGAACCAGTGACGAGAAGCGCATATCTAATTTCATGCTATGGGATATGGCGTATGCTGAGTTCTTGTTCATGCCGATGTTATGGCCAGATTTTAGTCCTACTGATTTAGATCAAGCATTAGAAGAATATGGCTCACGTGAGCGTCGTTTTGGCAGTGATGGCAATAGTATTGACAAATCATCTCGATATATTGGCTGATCAAATTATGGATGCTGGGCAAACTAGCTGGTAGAAAGCATGAGTATGGTCCAAAAAGAAACCGCCATAAGACTGATCACGGCCTTCATTCTGTTGCCCTTGCTTGTGGTCATATGGTTTGGTGGGATGACCGCGCTTATGCTTTCGCTGATTTTTGTTCTGTTTATGTCGGGTGAGTTGGCGCTGTCGGCGCGCGGCCACCGCCTTGATCTCACCACTCTGATTATCACGGCCGCTATTGCCATGCCGCTTATGCTTTCTCTGACGGCAAGGCATATGGGGTTTGATCCTGCCGCGCTTTATATGGCTGGCACATTAATGGCGATAGCGATTGTCTTTATTGGGCTGTTTTCGTTTCGCCATATCTCTGGCTTGGTCATGATGATATTGCTGACGGTCTTAGGCTTGTCCCTGATTGAGCTGTTAGGCCTTGATGATGGCGGTGTCTGGCTCGTCTTGGGGCTGGTTACGATCGCGTGTGTTGATACGATGGGATTTGTGGTTGGTCGCCGCATTGGTGGGGTCAAGTTATGGCCAGCTATAAGCCCGGCTAAAACATGGAGCGGTGCCATTGGCGGCATAGTCTTTAGCCCGCTTGCCTTTCTGATCTATCTCATCCTCTCTGGTGGTGATGTGGTTTTAGCTTTATTGGCGTTACCTTTAGGGGTAGTAGCAATTGCCGGGGATTTAATCGAGTCATGGTATAAGCGCAGTCATTCCTTGAAAGATATTGGCCGCTTATTACCTGGTCATGGCGGCTTATTGGATCGCTTTGATGGCTCATTGCTGGCGCTTCCCTTACTTTATCTTATGCTAGACAAAGGATGGTTAGGATGACACAAAGGCCAGCTAAAATGATACCAGCTAAAAAGGTACCAGCTAAAAAGGTAAATGTGTTGGGCGCAACAGGCTCCATCGGCATGTCTAGCCTTGATCTTATCGCCAAATATCCTGATCAGTTTTCCGTGCATATTCTGGCCGTGCATAACAACGCTGATGCCTTAGCTGATTTAGCCGAACGCTTTAAGCCTGTGCATGTTGTGATAATGGGCGCGGACGGATATAAGCGCCTTAAATCACGGCTAGCAGATAGCGGCGTTGCGATCCATCAGGGCATGGATGCCTTGCTTGATCTGCTGATGCTTGATTGTGATCTGACCATTAACGGGATTAGTGGCGTGGCCGGATTACTGCCTAGTCTGAAAGTGCTTGAACAAGGCGGCACTTGTGCCATTGCTAATAAGGAATCGCTGGTTGCGGCGGGGGCAATCCTGATGGACACATGCCGCAAATATGGCGGCACGATACTGCCAACAGATTCGGAGCATAACGCCATTTTTCAAGTCTGGTCGAAACCGCATCACCATGCGATTAAGGATATCACGCTGACGGCATCTGGTGGGCCTTTCCTCCATGCCACGAAAGCAGAGATTGAGGCGGCAACTCTGGAGCAGGCGTTACGGCATCCAAACTGGCAAATGGGGCGCAAGATCAGCATTGATTCTGCAACGATGATGAATAAAGGGCTTGAGGTGATTGAGGCCTGCGTGCTGTTTGATCTGCCAGAGCATAAGGTCAATATTGTTGTTCATCCGCAATCTATTATTCATGGCTTGGTGAATTATGCTGACGGCAGTATGCTGGCACAGCTTGGGCCTGCGGATATGCGGGTTCCATTATCATATGTGTTGGCCTGGCCTGACCGCTTGCCATGGGCAGAACAATCAATAGACCTGACGGCTATTGGGGCGTTAGATTTTATGAGCCTGGATCATGCGCGGTTTCCAGCCGTTGGGCTTGCCCGACAAGCATGGAACACGGGCGGCTTGGCGCCGGCTATCCTGAATGCCGCAAATGAAGCGGCGGTGGCGGCATTTCTTGATCAGAAGATTGGGTTTACTGACATTATTGCCGCTATTGATTATGCTTTATCGGATATGCCTGCGGCATTAATGACGTCGGCGCTATCAGATATCAGCCTTGATCATATCCTGGCGATTGATTTAGAAACAAAAACCCGCATTTCAGCTTGGCTAGAGGAAAGACGATAAACAATGCTCGACACGCTTATCTTCCTATTTGGATTCTTATTTGTTCTGACCGTCATCGTCTTTGTTCATGAATATGGACATTTTTGGGCGGCGCGCCGATCAGGGGTTTATGTTGAAGTCTTTTCCATAGGCTTTGGACAAGAGCTATTTGGCTTTAATGATCGCCATGGAACGCGCTGGCGGTTTTCGGCTATTCCGCTTGGTGGTTATGTTCGGATGCGGGGCGATAAAGACCCATCTGGTATCCCTGATGCTGATGCGGCAAAGCAAGAAGGCAGCTTCATGTCGGCGTCATTGGCTAGCCGTGCCTTTATTGTATCCATGGGGCCAATTGCCAATTTTGTTCTGGGAATTGCGATTTTTGCCACTGTTTTCATGATAATGGGTAAGGCATTTGCACCGCCAGTTATTGATGAGCTGATAGAAGGCGAAGCCGCCGATCAAGCAGGTCTGCAAATTGGTGATCGTATCCTTAGCATTAATGGCTATCAGATTGATGATTTTAATGATCTGCGTGTTCATGTTGCCGAGAATCCCGGCCGTGAGCTGATCTTTACGATTGATCGTGATGGCAGAGTCAGCGAGATGCCAGTGACGCCATTACAAGTATTAGATGAATGTCGCGGTGCTGAATATGGTAAGCTTGGCATCATTAGCCGCAGTGGCGAGGTCAAACAGCTTGGCTTTGGCGCCTCCATTGTTGCGGCGATGGAGGAAAGTTATACGTTATCGCTGGCTATGTTGCGCGGGCTTGGCCGCTTAATCACAGGTCAAGCCAATAAAGGGGAAATGGGCGGCCCTGTTAAAATTGCGGAAATTACGGGTGAGGCCGCGCAAAACGCGCTTGATCAAAGAGGGTTTATCCAATTTCTGATCTTAATCGCGGCATTGTCGATCAATTTAGGATTTGTCAATTTAATGCCTGTGCCAGCATTAGATGGTGGGCATCTGGTATTTTTTGGGCTGGAAGCCGTCATGCGAAGACCATTATCACCGCAATGGCAAGAATGGGTGATGCGGCTTGGAATTGCATTCTTATTGACCTTGATATTAATGTTTACATTTTTTGATGTGGTGAGTTGGGTAACTTCACCTTGTTGATTAGACTTGAGTTAGTTAGAGCAGGGTTATTTTAACCCAACATAACCTGGTTTTTTGGGTTAATCCTATGAAAACGCGAACAGTTGTCATATAGTAGTTTGCGATATGGTGGAGAGAACAATGAAACTTGGGTTGAGCAGAATATTAATTCTATGGTTAATGAGCATGATGCTTATGGTCAGCGCGCCTTCGGCTCAAGCGCAACAAGTCACATTATCTGAGATAATTATTGAAGGCGCAAAACGGATTAGCCCGTCTACGGTTCAATCTTATATGCCGATACAAGTCGGCGATGAGATTTCACCATCTGATCTTAATCGGGTGATATCCTCGCTCTTTGCAACGGATTTGTTTCATGATGTCAAGGTACGCCTTGATGGGGATCAGCTGATTATTACGGTTGATGAGAATCCGATTATTAATCGCATTAATATTGAAGGTAACAAAGTCCTGAAAGATCAGCAGTTACTCGATATTCTAAATATAAAACCAAGGCGTGTTTTCACGCGGGAAATTGCTTTAGAAGGTAAGGCTATTTTGATGGAAGCTTATCGTCAGAATGGCCGTTATGCCGCCAAGATTGAACCAAAGATTATTGAGCTTCCGGATAAGCGGATTGACCTGATCTTTGAAGTCAATGAAGGCCCTTTGATCAAAATCAGTAAAATCAAGTTTATTGGTAATCAGGAGTTTAGTGATCGGGCGTTGCGGAATGTTGTCGTTTCAAGGGAAAGAAAATGGTATATTTTCCTTACCTCAAATGACAAATATGACCCAGCACGGCTTGCCCTTGATGAGCAGAGTTTACGGCAATTTTATTTGCAAAACGGCTATGCGGATTTCTCTATCTTGCGCTCGTCGGGTGAATTATTGCCAGACCGGCAAGGCTTTGTTTTAACCTTCCATGTTGATGAGGGCAAACAATATACGGTTTCTGACATTGTCATCAATTCTGAGATTGAGACGGTCAATAATGATATTCTATTAGCTGAATCGACGCTGAATATTGGTGATGTCTATGATGTGCGGTATATGGATGATACCTTGACGCGGATAACCGATAAACTGGGCGAGTATGGCTTTGCTTTTGTCAATGTTGAGCCTGATTTTGAGCTGGATCAAGACAATGCGACCTTGGCATTGACGATTAATGTTGGCCGCGCTGAACGCAATTTTGTTGAAGAAATTCGGATTGTTGCCAATGACAGAACATTAGACCGTGTCATCCGGCGCCGATTTGAGCTTGTCGAAGGGGATAGTTTTAATCAGCTCAAACTGACAAACTCTATCCGCAATATTCGCAACCTTGGGTATTTTGCCAATGTGACCAGTAGAGTTTTGCCGGGATCATCAGGGGATCAATCTATCATTGAGGTGGAAGTAGAGGAGAAATCAACAGGTAACTTCACGCTTGGTTTTGGGTATTCTTCGGTTGATGACGGGTCTGTCCAGATAGGTATCTCAGAGAGCAACTTCCTCGGCACTGGCCGCGGCTTACGTGCCAATGTTTCAGTGTCTGGCAGTAAATCAAACTTCCGGGCAGGTATTACCGAACCTTATCTGTTTGACAGAAACCTTAGCGGTAGCATTGATATCTTCCGTGATGAAGAAAGCTTTTCTGATGTGACGTTGGAAAAACAGGGTTTTGATACCTCGATTGGATTTAGCGCACAAAATGATTACTCGCACCGTTTTGGATATCTTCTTGCGGAAACCCAAACAACATCGAAATCAACCAGGGCGTCATCAACCAGTGGTGATGAAGGGGCGCAGTTAGTATCTGAGGTCAGCTATGCCTTGCAGCAGGATAAACGTGATAACAGGTTTGATCCGCGAAGTGGATATTATTGGCGGGTGTCTAATAGCGCGGCTGGTATTGGTGGTGATGTGCGGTTCCTTAAAACAACGCTAAGGAGCCAATATTTTATGCCATTTAATTTCAAACGCTTTGTCATTGGCGTTGGTGGTGAAGTTGGTATTGTTGACGGGCTTGGTGAAAACGTCTCGCGGTCGAACCGTTTTGTTATCGGGGGCAGGAAAATTCGCGGATTTGCCCGTGATGGAATTGGCCCCCGTGATACAGGTGATGATAGCGTTGTTGGCGGTAATAAATATTATGCAGGTACAGTCAATATCATTTCCAGCTACGGCTTTAATCCAGATTTAGGGGTTCGGTGGACGGTTTATTATGACTTTGGCTCACTTTGGGGAACAGATTATCCAACAGGGGTAACAGGCGCAGATGATAATGATTTGCGCGCCTCATTTGGATATGGCTTTTTCTGGGATACTGCTATTGGACCGTTATCTTTCTTCTGGTCGGTGCCATTGAATGAAAAAAGCTACGACAAAAAACAAGAATTTCAATTCAGCATCGGGGGTCGGTTCTAATGCACCTTAATATAATGCAACAGACCAAATATTTATGTTGGGTTATATTGTTGAGTGCCGCAATGCTGGGTGGCGCTATCGTCATGACAGCGTCGGCGGCAATGGCGCAGGATGCCGATCCAGCAGAGATCAAGATCGCTGTTGTCGATGTTAATGGAATTCTTGAGCAATCCGAGGCTACGCGAAAAATTCGTGCTATCATTGATGAAGAAAACCAGAAATTCTTGGCGTCAACCGAAGAAGAGCAAATCGCCCTGCGGACACAAGAACAAGAGCTAGACTCACAAAAAGAAATCCTTGATGAGGCGGAATTTAATCGGCGTCTCAAGCAGTTTCAAGATCGCGTGTCATTATTACAGCAAAAAATACAGCGGCAACGGCGTGAGTTTGATTTATCGCTGCAACAAGCGAATGAACAGATTCGCAAATTGCTGTTTCAAATTATCACCGATATAGCGACAGAAAACGGCTATACTCTGGTCATGCAAAAGCAGAATGTCGTTCTATATGATTCATCAATTGATATATCCAAAGAGGCATTAGATCGCCTCAATGACCGCACAAAGGATATGACGGTTACCTTCACTAATAAGGATAATTAATGTCTGGTGATCAGCATATTGTATTATCTGATTTTCCAATGACTGTTGCTGATGCGGTATCGCTGACGATGGGTGAATTATCTTGCGGTGAGATGACGACCCCGATTACCCATGCCTCAATGCTGGAATATGCGGGCAAAGGTGCGGTTTGTTTCGCCGAAGATATGAAAGCATTTGGACGTCTCACACAGACAAAAGATGTGACTTGTCTTATCACTCAGGATATTTGGCATCATTTATCGGAAGAAACCAATTTCGATCATCTGTCCATTGCGCTGATCATTGTTGATCGTCCGAAAGACCGTTTCGCTGTATTAATGGCACGGCTTTATCCGCCATCAGCATCTACGGGCAAAATTGATGCTATGGCCTCTATATCCGCAGATGCTGCGATTGGACAGAATGTTCAAATTGATGCTTTTGTCCGGATTGGGTGCAAGGCAGTCATTGGCGACAACACCATTATCTCATCAGGTGCGGTGATTGGCGATAATGTCATGATTGGCCAGAATTGTCTGATCATGCCTGGCGTGCATATTGAGCATGCGACGCTCGGGGATCATGTTCAAATATCTTCAGGCTCGGTGATTGGCCATATCGGTTTTGGGGTGACTGGAGACGGTAAAAATCAGCTTATTTCACATATTGGTAAGGTCATTATAGGCGATCATTGCTATATCGGCGCTTTGAATTCCATTGATCGCGGCATGCTGGGGAATACGGTGCTTGGCAGTAAAGTTATGACTGATAGCCAATGTCATATCGCGCATAATGTTCAGATTGGCAATGGCTGTATCATTTGCGCGAAATCGGGTATTGCTGGTTCAGTTACCATTGGTGAGCGCAATATTCTAGGCCCTGATGTGGGTGTGGCCAGTCATGTTAATATTGGTTCAGGTAATTTATTTGCTTCCCGTTCCGGGATCACCAAAGATGTTAGTAGTGGCAATTTCATGGGCGGCTTTCCTGCTGTTCCTATTGCTGATTATCGTGTTCAGGTGGCAGCAGTTCGCCGCATGGCACGCAACCTGAAGTCGAAAGCTGGAAAGGAATAACAATGTCTGCTGATGAAATGATTTTGAAACATAATGATATTATAAAATTAATCCCACATCGTTATCCATTTTTGCTTATTGATAAGGTCAAAGACATTATCCCCGGAGAATCTGCCATTGGCATTAAAGCCATTACCAGCACCGAGCCGCACCTGTTTGGGCATTTTCCAGACCATCCGATAATGCCGGGAGTTTTGATTATTGAAGCCATGGCACAGACCGCAGGTGTTTTGGTGGCGTATTCGGAAAAAGATAAACTCAAGCATGACATGCATGTCTATTTCACGACCATAGAAAATGCGCGTTTCCGTGCGCCTTCGCATCCCGGTGATGTGCTGGAATGTCATGTCAGGCGTGTCGGCGGCAAATCCATGCTTCATAAGTTTGAGGCAGAAGCCATGAATGATGGAAAGCGAGTCGCCACGGCGAGCTTTTCTGCCATGATTGTTGAGCCAGGAAGATAGAGGGTAAGATGCCGGCAGAAATCCACCCCACCGCCATTATTGCCAGTGGCGCAGAGATTGGCGACAATGTATCTATCGGGCCATATTGCTGTATTGGCGACAATGTTCGGATTGGTAATGACACGGTGCTGCATCAATCGGTCATCATAGATGGCTATACGGATATTGGTGAAGGCAATGAGATATTCCCTCATGCGGTTCTTGGTAAAGCGCCGCAACACACGCGGTATAAGGGGGAAGCTTCAACCTTGACTATTGGTCATAATAATCTGATCAGAGAACATGTTACTATGCATCCCGGCACCGAAGTTGGCGGTATGGTAACGCGGATTGGCTCAAACGGCATGTTCATGGCAGGCTCTCATATTGCGCATGATTGTGTCGTTGAGGATCATGTGATTTTTTCCAATTATGTTCAGGTTGGCGGCCATGTTCATATTGGCAAGCATTGTTATCTTGGCGCTTTGGTAGGGGTTCACCCATTTGTTCGAATTGGCCGTAATACAATTATTGGCGGCCTCGCCAAGGTTGAGTCTGATATCATCCCATTTAGCCGAGCTGATGGTAATGCCTGTTATGTTGATGGCATCAATATCATCGGGCTTGAGCGCAATGGGTTTAGCAAAGCCAGCATTAAGACGCTTCGCCGCGCTTATAAGGACTTGTTCAAAGCTGAGGGAAGTTTTGAGGAACGTCTAGCCAGGGCGCAGGCGACATATGCCGGCGATGAAGACGTTAAAGTCATCCTGGATTTTATTACGTCAAACGAAAAGAGAGCCATTATGCAGGCTAACCGTAATGGAAAATCCTAACCAGACGATTGGTATTCTTGCCGCCGCCGGTGATATGCCTGTGATCTTGAGCAAGCAGTTACAAGCCGCAGGCTATTCTACTCATATTATCGCTATTGAAAAAATGGCTGATGCTGTCCTGCCAATGGCTGATGCTGTGATTAGGCTTGGCGCATTGAAGAAAATCATTTCTTCATTCCACGATGTTGGATGTCGCCACATGATCATGACGGGTAAGTTTATCCGCCCTAGCTTGATGCAGATCAGACCTGATTTGACAGGTGCTAAACTTGCCTTGAAGGCGTTATCGGAAAGCGATAATAACGCCTTGCAACTTATCTCGGATTTCTTGGCAGGGTATGATATTGAGATGGCAGATTTGCAAAGCCTGCTGCCACATATCTATGCGACAGCAGGGGTTATGGCAGGCAAAAAGCCAACTAAAAAGCAAGATGCCAGTATTCAAAAAGCCCTAACAGTGCTAGCTGCCCTTGGTGATTGCGATGTTGGGCAAGCGGTTGTTGTTCAAACCGACCGCATCCTGGCCATTGAAGCCGCTGAAGGAACGAATGCGATGATAAGCCGTGCGCGGCAATATCAATCCCTTGATCTGTTGCCGCCAATCATGGTTAAAACATCCAAGCTTGGTCAGAATAAAAGGCTTGATCCACCGGTAATTGGCACAGAAACGCTAGCCATTGCGGCAGAACACGGGATCACAATGATTGCCATTGAGGCAGGTGGCGTTATTCTTGCTGATCGTGACCAATGCCTTGAGGAAGCCAAGCGTCTCGGCATATCGCTTATTGGCGTGTCGGCTAATATAGCTCCTTCTGATGGAGTGAAGACGTGAGCAAGGCGCCTAACATTTTTATTTTGGCAGGGGAGCCATCAGGGGATCGTCTTGGCAAATCTGTGATGGAGGCGTGCCGGGGAAAAGCGACGTTTTTTGGGATGGGAGGTGATGATATGATCGCCGAAGGGTTGGACAGTATTGCGCCATCGGATGCCCTAACCATCATAGGAATTACCCAGATATTGAAGGCAATTCCAAGGGTCTCGCGGCTTGCCAATGCGATGATTGATGTGATATTTGCGCGCCGCCCTGATGCTATTGTGACGATTGATAGCAAAGGCTTTTCTTTACGCTTTGCCAAGAGGCTAAAAAAACGCATGGCAAGGGAAGGCTGGCACGCGCCAATCATTCACTTAGTAGCACCAACGGTCTGGTGTTGGGGCAAATGGCGCGCCAAACCTTTTGCCAAGGTGATGGATAAATTGCTTTGTCTATTTCCGTTTGAACCGCCCTATTTTACCCCTCATGGTGGCCATGCCGAATATGTTGGTCACCCGATATTAGAACGTCAGCCGCCTGATAAATCCCTTGCCCGTCAAGCCTTGGGGATAGATGCTGATGCCAGTGTTCTGGTGATGTTGCCGGGTAGTCGCAAAAGTGAAATTAAACAACTGATGCCGGTCATGCTAGCGGCACAAAAGCGGTTGCAGGCGCAACATAAAAACATGCAGACGATATTACCTGTCTCATCTCATGTCGCGCCAATCATCAAGGCCTTTTGCGCGGATCATCCCGCGATTAGATTGGTAGAAGGCGATGGCCAAACCATGATGGCATGTGCCGCTGGTGACGCTGGCATTATTTGTTCAGGGACGGTAACGCTAGAGGCCGCGATGACAGGTCTGGCCGGGATTGTTATCTATAAACCTGATTGGTTTTCAATGTTTATTGGCTGGCTACTGGCTGATCTTAATCAAATTGTTTTGGCTAATGTGATCACGGCCAAGCCGCTATATAAGCTCTTGCTTTGGCGAAAGGTGACGCCTGACGCGCTGGTTGATGCTGTTAATCAGACATTTGATCATCCTGAAATGGGAGCCACGATTGCGGGCGCAATGGCGGAGGTTATTGCCAATGGCAACGAAGATGCGTTTGGTCAAGCATCTGCACAAGCTATTTTGTCTAGCATTAAAAGATAAACGCCGCGATTAGCCGCGTTCTTTAATCTGAGTATATGGCCTTGGATCAGGCCCTGTATATAACTGACGTGGGCGACCAATGCGCTGCATTGGATCCTCAATCATTTCTTTCCATTGCGAGACCCAGCCAACTGTCCGCGCAACAGCAAACAGAACCGTGAACATAGACGTTGGGAAGCCCATCGCCTTTAAGATAATTCCTGAATAGAAATCAACATTGGGATAGAGTTTCTTTTCAATGAAATAGGAATCCTTTAAGGCAATCTCCTCAAGTTCGATGGCGATTTCTAAAAGAGGGTCATTGTTGATGCCAAGTTGCTTAAGCACTTTATGACATTCTTCGCGCATGACTTTAGCACGCGGATCAAAGTTTTTATAAACCCGGTGACCAAAACCAAACAGCCGGAACGGATCATTTTTATCACGCGCACGGTTAATATATTCAGGAATATTGGAACGGTCACCAATCTCATGCAGCATATC
>NZIT01000063.1 GCA_002691725.1 SAR116 cluster bacterium
TCCGGCGGCAGGCCTTGATATTTGCCTTTATAAAATTGATGGCTCAGACAGGCATTTTATCCGCTGTATGACAACTAACGCCGATGGCCGCACAGATAGCCCAATCTTACCTAAAGGCGAATGTGATATTGGTATATATGAACTCATTTTTGCGGCTGGTGCGTATCTGCGCGCTAACGGTCATGAAGCTGATACGCTGTTTTTAGATGATGTGCCTGTGCGCTTTGGCTTGACTGATCCTGATCAGCATTACCATGTGCCGCTGTTGTTATCGCCTTATGGTTATTCAACCTATCGAGGCAGTTAGATGATTGGGGCCGCCAGATGACCATGGATGTGCTAACCATTTTAGCCATGAGCTGGGTCGAGTTTGCGGTGCGCTGGCTTCATGTCATAACGGCGATTGCGTGGATTGGCTCATCGTTTTATTTTATCGCCCTTGATCTTGGCTTGCGGAAATCGCCACATCTGCCAGAAAAAGCGCATGGCGAAGAATGGCAAGTGCATGGTGGCGGCTTCTATCATATTCAGAAATATTTGGTCGCGCCTGATCACTTGCCTGAACATTTAACATGGTTCAAGTGGGAGTCTTACGCAACATGGCTGTCGGGCTTTGCTTTATTGGCGATTGTTTATTATGGCGGTGCTGAATTATACCTGATTGATGAGAATAAGATGGCACTTTCTGTGCCTCAAGCGGTCATTATTTCGCTACTATCTATGGCGTTGGTATGGATAGGATATAGCGGGCTTTGCCGATCATCATTGGCGGCCAACCCGACCCTGCTGATGATCATTCTTTATGTCATGCTGGTGGCATTGTCATGGGGGTTTCATCAGATCTTTACTGGCCGGGCGGCGTTCATTCATCTGGGCGCAATAACGGCAACGATTATGTCGGCAAATGTCTTTATGGTGATTATCCCTAATCAGAAAATTGTTGTTGCTGATTTGAAGGCCGGGCGAACGCCTGATGCCAAATATGGCCAGATCGCAAAATTGCGCTCCACCCATAATAATTATCTGACCCTGCCAGTGATTTTCCTGATGCTATCAGGGCATTATCCGCTGGCCTTTGCTACCGAATATAGCTGGCTGATTGCGAGTCTCGTATTTTTGATGGGCGTCACCATCAGGCATTATTTCAACTCGCGTCATGCCAGAGCAGGCAACCCTAACTGGACATGGGCGGCAACTACGGCGATCTTTATCATCATCATGGCGCTATCAATCTGGCCTGCCATGCGTGATTATGGTTATGATGCGAGTGATAGCGAGGACAATGATTTGGCAGAAATGACGGTACCGTTGCATCTTGCCGCATTTCATGACAATGATCGGTTTGAGGCTGTGAATGAGATTATTAGCGGCCGCTGTGCCATGTGTCATGCGGCAGAACCGTTATGGGATGGAATTGCTGTTGCCCCGAAAGGTGTATTATTGGAAACGCCCATACAGATAGCCGCTGAAGCCAAGGCGATTTATTTGCAATCCGCCGTTTCGCACGCTATGCCGCCTGCCAATGTTGCTTATATGGAACATGAGGAGCGTGCCATTATTCGCGCCTGGTTTGAGACGTCTATTAGTCAGTTGAGATAAGTTTAGCTATGACCAAAGCCCCCCGGAAATTGAACCCTAAATCTAAAGATACGCCATTATTAGCTAGCTATGGTATGACAAAATCATTCGGTGATCTGGTGGCTAATCAGGATATCAATTTTTCCATTTATCCAGGTGAGTTACATGCTTTGCTTGGTGAAAATGGCGCAGGCAAATCGACTTTTATCAAAATGGCCTATGGGCTGTTGCAACCAGACCAAGGCTATCTGGAATGGCGGGGTGAGCGCATAACAGTGACCAATCCGCAACAAGCGCGTGCCATGGGAATAGGCATGGTGTTTCAGCATTTTTCGCTATTTGAGGCACTGACAGTTGCTGAAAATATCGCTCTGGCTTTGCCGCCTGATTTCACGCGCCAGAAGTTATCACAAATGATTAAAACAAAATCAGCAGAATATGGGATCCCGCTAAATCCTGACAGTATTATTGCTGATCTTTCTGTTGGTCAGCAGCAACGCGTTGAGATTGTCCGCTGTTTGCTACAAAACCCGTCCTTGCTGATCATGGATGAGCCAACATCGGTGCTGACGCCGCAAGAAACGGATCAGCTGTTTCAAGTCCTCAAGCGGCTGGCTAAACAAGGTTGTGCGGTTTTATTTATTTCGCATAAGTTGGATGAGATAAAACAGCTAACGACACGCGCAACGATTTTGCGTGGCGGCATCAAAGTGGCTGAGGTCAAAACAAAAGATCAATCAACGCGGCAATTAGCGGAGCTGATGATCGGCGCCAAGGTTAAGGAAATTGGTACGCTATCCACCCCTAAAAGCAGTAAGACATTATTTTCTGTTAGCGGATTATCACGGTCAGCCGAAGGCCCGTTTGATATCGCGCTCAAGGATATATCTTTTTCGGTTAAGGCAGGTGAGATTTTAGGCATTGCTGGCATTGCGGGAAATGGTCAAAGCGAATTGATGGCCGCATTGACAGGGGAATGGCGACCAGCATCAGCGGCTGGCGTCAACAAGATTATGATTGGCGCGGCTGATATGACGCCATTGGTCCCTGCTGCGCGCCGCCGTGCTGGTCTTGCTTTTATCCCCGAAGAACGCAATGGCCATGCCGCCGTGCCGTCAATGACCTTATCCGAGAATGCCTTGCTCACTGGCTATGATCAGGCTGATGTGGTGCGGCGCGGTATCATTAATCATGACAATACCCTGGCTATGGCGCGGCATATTTCAAAAACCTTTGATGTCCGGCAACCGTCTGATGATCCGTTGGCTTCATCGCTGTCTGGCGGTAATTTACAGAAATTTGTTGTCGGCAGAGAGATTATTAAATCGCCGCAAGTGTTGATTGTATCACAGCCAACATGGGGGGTTGATATCGGCGCCACGCAATTTATCCGCACGGCTATGGCTAATCTTGCCAAACAAGGGTCAGCCGTCATTATGATTTCGCAAGACTTGGAAGAAATTTTTCAAATCGCTCATCACATCGCGGTTCTTAATAATGGCCAGTTGTCCGAAACCCTTAAAGTGGATGATGTGACGCCTGAACATATTGGATTACTGATGGGAGAAAGCCCCACAAGATCAGGTAAAGCAAGATCAGGTAAAGCAAGAGTATCGTCATGATTATTTTACAGAAACGCAAAGATATTCCAACATATCTGACGATTGCTGTTCCGATTATAGCAATTTTGATCACCGTGCTGGCTGGCGGGATCATTTTTGCTTTGCTTGGATATCCCCCGCTAGCCGCTTTATATGAGTTTTTTATCGCGCCTTTATCGCGGCCGGATCAAGTTGGAAATCTGCTCGTTAAAGCCTGCCCTTTGATCATTATTAGCACCGGGTTGATTTTTTGTTATCGAGCTAATGTCTGGAATATTGGCGCCGAAGGCCAGCTCATCCTTGGGGCTATGGGGGCGGGCTGGGTCGCCTTATCTTTCCCTGAGGCAGAAAGCCCGTTCATGATCGTAGCCATGGCGGTTATGGCCATGCTAGCGGGGGCTTTATGGGGCGCAATCCCCGGATTACTCAAGATACGCTTCAAAGCGAGTGAGATATTGGTCTCATTAATGCTGACATATATTGCTATTTTTCTGGTTGACTGGACGGTACGAAGCCCATGGCGTGATCCGCTGGCATTTGGCTTTCCGTTAACCAAAGCCTATCCTGATGCTGGCTTAATTCCGGTCATGTCATTACCCGGAATTGGCCGATTAGGGCAGCTACATTGGGGTGTGCCAGTGGCGTTTTTGGTGGCAATTTGTGGCTGGTTTTATTTGACGCGCAGTCTTGGCGGCTATCAAATTAAGCTCATGGGGGATGCCCCACGCGCTGGCCGATTTGCTGGCTTTAATCAAGGCCGGGTGACGATGTTTGTGATGATGGTATCAGGGGGATTGGCTGGTCTTGCCGGCATGATTGAAGTGTCTGCCAATATCGGCATGTTGCAGCCGCAAATCTCATTTGGGTATGGCTTCACGGCGATTATTGTGGCGTTTCTGGCACGCCTGAATCCGCTGGCCGCCATCGCGGCTGGATTAGTCGTTGCGCTGGCTGAGCTTGGCGGTGATACGGCACAAATCTCAATGCGTATCCCGAAAGTGGTGACAGGCATCTTTAATGGTATTTTGTTATTTATGTTATTGGCAGGGGAAACGCTGACCCATTATCGAATTGTTTGGGTTGGAGTGACAGAAAAAGCCAATATTGAAAAAGCCAGTATTGAAAAAGCCAATATTAAAAAAGATGGGGCTAGTCATGGCTGACGAGTTATTATTAGCAATCTTGCTGACCTCTGTGCCGCTAATCCTTGCCGCCACAGGGGAGCTTGTTGCCGAAAAAAGTGGTGTCCTTAATCTCGGTGTAGAAGGCATGATGCTGATGGGCGCGGTCGCTGCATTTGGTGTTGCCAGCCTAACAGGAAGCCCCTATCTGGGTATTCTTGGTGGCGGTTTAGCTGGCCTGCTGATATCCCTCATATTTGCTGTTTTTGTGCTGGGTTTGGCAACAAATCAAGTCGCAACAGGCTTGGCCTTAACGATTTTTGGAACTGGTCTTTCTGGTCTGATTGGGGCGCCGCTAGTCGGACAATCTATTGACGGCCTGCCATCGCTAATAATCCCGTGGATTTCAGATATTCCTATGATCGGGGCATTTTTCAGACTTGATTTTCTGGCCTATCTAGCCGTGGTCTTGGTTGGGCTGACGGCATATGTGCTTAATCACACGCAATTTGGGCTGGTCTTGCGGGCGGTTGGCATTAATCATGACAGCGCTCATGCGCTTGGCTATCCGGTCTTGCGGGTGCGCTTTATGGCGGTGCTGTTTGGCGGTTTCATGGCGGGTTTAGGCGGCGGTTATCTGCCGCTTGTATTGACCCCACATTGGGCGGAAGGCATGACATCAGGACGGGGATGGATTGCTTTAGCGCTGGTTGTGTTTGCGTCATGGCGACCATGGCGTGTCACCGCAGGGGCTATTTTATTTGGCGGCATTACGATTATGCAACTGGTTGGTCAGGCTCGTGGCTGGGCCGTTCCATCTCAGTTCTTGTCAATGTTGCCATACTTTGCGACAATCGTAGTGCTTGTTCTGATTTCGAGAGGAGGGCGTGCTCAATTTGGTGCGCCGGCACATTTGGGTAAGAACTTCTTGATCACTAGATGATTTATATGGTTAGCATTTTTGGAGATTTTTATTTGTGTTTTTAGTCACATTTTTTTAGCCATATATTTTTAGTCATGTTTTTTTTTACTAAGGGAGAAATAAAATTATGAATAGATCAATCCTGTTGTTACTGGTCGCTATTATTGCGCTTGGTGGCATTTATTTTTACAACTCTTCCACCACTAAGGAAGAAGTAAGCACTGATGAGCCGCTGAAAGTTGGCTTTGTTTATCTGACCAACCCTGGCGATCATGGCTGGACATATGCCCATGAAGTCGGCCGTCAACAGCTGCAAGATCATTTTGGTGATCAAATTACTACCAGCTATGTGGAAAATATTCCAGAAGGCCCTGATGCCACGCGCGTGATCAGGGAATTGGTTGCTGATGGTAATCAGGTCATTTTCACAACATCATTTGGCTATATGGAACAAACGCTGAAAGTAGCGGGTGAAAATCCTGAGGTTATTTTTGATCATATCACGGGGTATAAGCGGGCCGAAAACATGGCAACGGGTAATATCCGTTTCTATGAAGGCCGCTATGTTCAGGGTGTTGTTGCTGGTATGACAACGGAATCCAATCAGATTGGCTATCTTGCTGCCTTCCCTATCCCTGAAGTCATTCAAGGCATTAACTCTTTTGCTCGTGGATTACGGTCGGTCAATAAAGATGCGACGATTAAAGTCGTCTGGGTCAATAGCTGGTATGATCCGGTGAAAGAGGCGGATGCTGCCAAGGTGCTGATCGCCGAAGGTGCTGATGTTCTAGCGCAGCATACGGACAGCCCTGCCATGCTTCAGACAGCTGAAAAAGCCGGGGCAAAAGGCTTTGGTCAGTCATCTGATATGCATAAGTTTGCGCCAAACGCGCAACTATTTGCCTCAGTTAATAACTGGGGTCCATATTACATCGATCAGGTTCAAAAAGTGCTTGATGGCACATGGTCAACGGGCGAAGGGCCAGATCATATGGATGGTAACACATGGAAGGGCATTGGCGATGACTTCCTCGTTCTGACTGAGTTTAAGAATATGCCTGATGATGTTGCTGCTGCTGCTACTGCTGCCCGTGATGGTATTGCTGATGGCTCGCTCAACATCTTTGCAGGCCCGATGATGGATAATGAGGGCAACACAATTCTCAATGCTGGTGAGGTGCTGGATGATGGCGGTCTCGCGGGGATGAATTATTATGTTGAGGGTGTTGAAGGTAGCCTTCCTAACTAAACGTAATCATATGATCAGAGGCGGGGTTTCTGCCTCTGGTCAATCTGGCATATGACATAGGTGCTTATGGAAAGTGACTTTGCTTTCATCATTTGGTGATAATCGGGGGATACTCAAATGAGGTCAGATATACGATTTTTGCTTAATGGTGAGGAACAGTCCGTTAAGGCCATCAATCCAGATACAACATTGCTGAACTGGTTGCGGCTTAATAAGATGTTAACCGGAACCAAAGAAGGGTGCGGAGAAGGTGACTGCGGGGCTTGCACGGTTGTTGTTGCTGATCTCAATCAATCGGGTCAGCTTGTCTATAAAGCCGTCAATGCCTGTATCCTTTTTCTTCCCATGCTTGATGGATTATCAATCACAACCGTTGAAGCCTTGCGCCGATCTGATGGGGCTTTGCATCCTGTTCAGGCGGCTATTGTTGCGGGGCATGGGGCGCAATGTGGGTTTTGCACCCCCGGCTTTGTCATGTCACTATATGCTGGATATGAAAATGGCATGGCGGATAACCGCCTCCATATTCAGCAGATTTTATCGGGAAACTTATGCCGCTGTACTGGCTACGGCGCTCTGATTGATGCGGGGTTAAGCGCGGCGCGCCATTCCCCGTCAGCATCTGAGCATGCGGCTGATCTGAGCCACCGCAAGAATGAATATGAATATCTTAAGCGCGGGCAAGATGATAAAGCCATGCTTGGCATTGAGACCGCTGAGCAGGCGTTTTATGCCCCAAGAGAGCTATCAGAGCTAGCCAGTCTAACCCGCAAATATCCCGATGCGACATTTTTAGCCGGGGCAACCGATATCGGGCTTTGGGTGACGAAACAGCACCGCCAGATCAAACGCTTTATTTATCTGGGCAGGGTGAATGCGCTTAAGACAATCTCCCACGAGGATGATCGCGTTACCATTGGCGCGGCCGTCACGCATGCCGAGGCTATGGCGGCGCTGGCAACAGATTTTGAGGGCTTGGCAGAAGTCTGGCAACGCTTTGGTTCAGCGCAAGTGCGGTATTCTGGCACTGTTGCTGGCAATATCGCAAATGGCTCACCTATTGGTGATATGTCGCCATGCTTTTTGGCGCTAGGGGCAGAATTAACGCTTAATCATGCTGGTAAGACGCGGCAACTTGCGGTTGATGATTTTTTTATCAGCTATGGCACGCAAGACAGAAAGCAAGGCGAGTTTATAGAAGCGATCAGGCTGCCGCGATTGGGCAGCCAGGACACTATTCATGCCTATAAGATTTCAAAACGATTTGATCAGGATATTTCCGCCGTCTTAATGGCGGTCTGGATACGCCGCGATAATCAGGTGATTAGCGATATCCGGATTGGCTTTGGCGGCATGGCGGCAACCCCAGCGCGGGCGTATCAGCTTGAACACGTGCTTAAAGGGCATGATGTGGAACAGCCTTTGCCTGATGCGGCTGGGCGCGCTTTGGCAAAAGATTTTCAGCCAATCTCAGATATGCGGGCATCCAGCGCCTATCGTCTGCTTGTTGCCGAAAACCTGTTGCGGAAAATGCTGATTGAGGTCAGTCAGGATAATGGCGTTAAGCGGCTTTATCCATCATCCTTGCCGCCAGCCCCTGATGTGCCAAAGGCTATCACAATGACCATGATCGAGGCAGGAGAATAAGCATGGCAGGCTCATCGCTTCACCAACCTGTTGCCCATGATAGCGCCACGCTTTATGTGACGGGCGAGGCAAGATATGTTGATGATATCGCCTTTCCTGCTGACGGGCTTCACCTTGCCCTTGGTCTGTCGGAACGCGCCCATGCTAATATTTTGGAAATGGATTTATCCGATTGCCTGGCCAGCCGCGATGTAGTGACGGTGCTTACCGCCGCCGATATTCCTGGTGATAATGACGCCAGTCCAGTTTTTGGCGATGATCCTGTTTTTGCAGAAAACACCGTTGAATATCATGGGCAGGCGATATTTGCGGTTGTTGCCCATAGCGCCAAAGCCGCACGAATAGCTGCGGCAAAAGCTCGGATTACCTATCAAGACCTGCCATCTATCNTGACGATTGATGATGCGCTCGCGCAAAACCATTATCTGGAAACACCATATGTGCTGACCACAGGAACGGTTGAAACAGCGCTCACCACAGCCGCCAATACGCTATCAGGGGCAATTCGCATTGGCGGTCAAGAGCATTTCTATCTTGAGGGACAGGCGGCGTATGCGTTGCCAGGTGAAGCCGGCGATATGATGATATCCGTATCGAGCCAGCACCCAACCGAAGTTCAGCACAAAGTCGCGCAGGCTTTAGGTGTTCCCTTTCATGCTGTAACTGTTGATGTTCGGCGCATGGGTGGCGGCTTTGGCGGTAAGGAAAGCCAGAGCAACTTGCCCGCTATTATCACCGCTTTAGCAGCACGAAAAACAGGCAGTCCGGTTAAGCTCGTCTATGATCGTGATGAGGATATGCGGGTCACCGGAAAGCGTCATGACATGCTAATCTCATATGTTGTTGGGTATGATGATAACGGCCGCATTTCGGCAATAGATGTTGATCAGGCGCTGCGGTGTGGGATGTCTTATGATCTGTCACAAGCGATTGCTGAACGCGCNGTATTACATGCCCATAATTGCTATGCCATTGATCATATGCGGATAACATCTCGGTTATGTAAAACGCATACACCATCTAANACAGCATTTCGGGGCTTTGGCGGCCCGCAAGGAATGATGGCCATGGAACGTATTATCGAAGACGTGGCGGCGGCTCTCCATCTTGATCCTGTCTTGGTGCGCCAACGCAATTATTTTGCTGACTGGACAACTGCAAAAAAGGCTCAGCTTACCGCTTATCATATGCCGGTGCGGGATTGCATTATCAATACCTTAACCGATCAGCTGTTGGCGTCATCTGATTATGTTCGGCGGCGGCAGGCGATAGAAAGCTTCAATCAATCGTCACCGATTTTCAAAAAAGGCATTGGCTTTGCGCCAGTCATGTTCGGCATATCATTCAACAAAACCATTCTTAATCAGGCTGGCGCGCTGATACATATTTATACCGATGGCTCGGTGCATCTCAATCATGGGGGAACAGAAATGGGGCAGGGGCTTTATACCAAAACCCGCCAGATTTGCGCCCATGCTTTTGGTATCTCTGACGACATGGTGAAAATAACCGCGACTAGCACGGGCAAGGTTCCCAACACATCAGCAACCGCCGCCTCATCAGGGACAGACCTTAATGGTATGGCGACCCAACATGCGGCGGAAACGTTGAAAAGCCGGATGGCAGAATATCTAGGCACCCTTTATCAAACCTCTGCGGATATGGTGCGCTTTCAAGATGGTCAGGTGCATATCGGGGATGCGCGGATCAGTTTTGCTGAGGCCGCAAGCCAATGCTGGCAAGGGCGGATATCGCTATCTGCAACCGGATTTTATGCGACACCAGATATTCACTGGGATAGAGAGGCAGGGCGCGGCGCGCCGTTTTATTATTTTGCTTATGGGGCTGCTGTATCTGAGGTGACGGTCGATATTCTAACCGGTGAAAGNCGNGTCAATCNNGTTGANATTCTGCATGATGTTGGACATTCGATCAATCCTGTGATTGATCTGGGGCAGATTGAGGGCGGCTTTATTCAGGGGATGGGCTGGCTTACGATGGAAGAATTGGTCTATGGTGATGATGGCCAGTTACTCACCCATGCGCCATCGACTTATAAGATTCCGGCGACCTCGGACAGACCAGATGAGATGTATATCCATCTTTATGAAAGTGATGGCAACCGNTCAGACACTATCCATAAATCAAAAGCCGTTGGTGAGCCGCCATTCATGCTGGCGATGAGCGTCTATGGCGCGGTTAGTCATGCGCTGCAAAGTCTTGGCCAATATCAAGACAAGTATCCAGATCAATATCCAGACAAGTATCCAATGTTAAACACGCCATTGACAGCTGAACATATTTTAATGACNGCGCATCANATGAAGGCATCGGGNNAAGNNNNGGGGTAANGCTAATCAATNAAGGATGAGGATGACNATATCTTGGCTNAAACAGGTNAGNTCATATCTGGCNNCGGNTCGNGNGCTATGNCGGATTNTTATTGCTGACGCTAAAGGNTCTACCCCGCGTGAGATGGGGGCAGATATGCTGGTGCTGTCTGATCATATGATTGGCACGATTGGTGGCGGCAGGCTGGAGTTTGAAGCGATTAGTATAGCCCGCGGCCTGATTGAACAAGCGGCTAGTGACTCCCATCATGGATTTGCTCGGCACTGGCAGAAATTCGCCTTAGGGCCGTCTCTAGGGCAATGTTGCGGCGGCTCAGTCATGCTATTATTTGAAGCCTATGCCCCGATGAGCGCGGATGCGGTTGCCGCCTTGGCTGAGGCCGCACCGGCGTTTTATTTTCATGGGGCAGATGATAGAACCTTGCCGCAAGCGTTATCCCGGCGGCCAGATGACAGGCCAGAAAATAGCCAATATGGTTATGATCCAGTGGCAAGAACATTCCGCCAGAGCGTCACGCCGCCGCCGCGCTCATTATATCTTTATGGCGCTGGCCATGTTGGCAGGGCGGTGATGGCAATCACAGGTCAGCTCGGCTTTAATCGTGTCTGGGTTGATGATGCGGCGACGCGCTTTCCGGCAAATGTCTCGGATATGCTGCCCGATATAACCATCGTGCCAGCGGCTGATATGACGGTTGTTGCGCGGCGGGCACCTGCCGATAGCTATCATCTGGTCATGAGTTATTCGCACCGCTTAGATGAGGCGATTGTGCATGCCATTTTAGATGAGAACCAATTTGCCAGATTAGGGCTGATCGGCTCAGCAACGAAACGCCAACGCTTTGCCAAATCACTGATCGCGGCAGGCGTAAGCCCGTCACTGCTGGCGCGGCTAACCTGTCCAATTGGATTGGATACGGTTAAGGGCAAGGCACCTGAACGGGTGGCGCTATCTATCGCTGCTCAGTTAGCGGTCTGGCTTGATGCTGATGAGTAGATTTCGTTAATAGCCGCTTCTGGATAATAATTGCCGCGCTGCCTTGTCATGCCGTGCTAGCAGATTATTCATATCCATGCTCGCCAGATGAAAATCACGAACCACAAAGCGGCCATTGATCATGACATGACGCGGCTTCACCGGTCCACAGAAAATCAACGCCGCTAAAGGGTCTGTCTGGGTGCCGCTAAAATCAATCATATTACGATCAAAAATAGCCAGATCAGCGGCAAAGCCAGATGCAATCTGGCCGATATCATCACGGTTTAGCACCTCTGCGCCCCCTCGCGTGGCAAGGCGCAGGGCTTCTCTTGCTGTCATATTATCGGCACCATGAAGAACCCGTTGCAAGAGCATGGCTTGCCGCGCCTCATTAAGCATATGGCCACTATCACTAGACGATGAGCCGTCAACGCCAAGCCCGATATTCACCCCTGCATTCAGCATCTGCCGCACCGGAGCAATGCCGCTAGCAAGCCGCATATTTGAGCAAGGGCAATGCGCAATGCCTGTGCCTGTACGCGCAAACAGATTGATCTCATCAGGGTTAAGCTGAACGCAATGGGCATGCCAGACATGAGACCCTGTCCAGCCTAAATCCTCAGCGTAATCGCCTGGCCGCATGTTAAAATGCTCAAGGCTATATTCAATATCTTCGATATTCTCGGCGAGATGCGTATGCAGACCAACACCCTTATCAATGGCCATGATAGCGGTATCTCGCATCAGCTCACGGCTTACCGAAAATGGTGAGCATGGGGCGAGGGCAACCCTCACCATGGCATGATGGCTGGCATCATGATAGGCATCGACCACGCGCAAGCAATCAGCAAGAATACTATCCTCTTTCTCGGTTAGGCTATCGGGCGGCAAACCTCCATTGCTCTCACCAATGCTCATCGACCCACGGGCGGCGGTGAAGCGGATGCCAAGGTCTGTCGCCGCCTCAATCGCGTTATCCAACTGGCTGCCATTGGGGAACAGATATTGATGATCGGATGAGGTTGTGCAGCCGCTTAATGCTAGCTCAGCCAATCCCGCCGCCGCCGAAATATAGAAATCATCGGGCTTGAGATGCTGCCAAATAGGGTACAGCGTCTGCAGCCAACCAAAGAGGCTTTTGTTCTGGGCGGCAGGGATAACACGGGTTAAGTTTTGAAACAAATGATGATGCGTGTTGACCATGCCGGGAATGACGATATGGCCGCGCATATCTATCACTTCAAGCCCATCACGTTCAGGCGAAGGGGTGCTGTTAAGCCGCTGTTGCATGGCTTGATGCGTTGCGGCGGCGGTAATAACGCCATCCTCAATCAGAATAGCGGCGTCATTAATCTCATCTCCGCAACCGCCGCTACCTCCATTATCATCCATAGTGGCAAGCACATCAATATGATCAAGCAGTATTTTTGCCATTACTCAATTCCCTGATTTGGGGTCACATTGCGCTCAGCATTATCTCTCAACGTATAATGTGATTTTCGCCGCATGGCGAGAATGAATGTCATTTATGCCGATATTTATAGATCGGGGATATGCACGGATTAAGGCTAAAGGCTGAAGGCTAAAGGTAAACGCCAACGCCAAGACTCAGATCACCCGTATTGCCGTTACCCTTATGTTAATCCTGATATCGCCTAATAACACGGCCTAATCATAGCGTTAAGGCTATTACTCTTTGTGGTAATAGCCCGAGCCGACAAAGACTTCATCGCCATCCATCATGGCGCCATGAACAAAGCTACGTTTTTCCCCGACTTCTCCGGTTTCGGTGCTCTCCCTATGATATGTCATCCAACCTGAGCCATTTTGGCGAACAATCTCAATCATACTTTCGACGACAAACACGCCGTTGATGTCAGACTCACCCAATCTATTATTACCATTTTTCTCAGGGGCGATACCGTGAAACACCTGTTCACCATCCATCTTAAAAACAAATAAATAGGCATCGCCTTCATTCCAGGGGTTTTCATTGAACTGGTCTAGCGCTCTGCGGCCATCGCGTTCGATTACCTCAACAGCATCATAAACCAGATTTTTGGCATGGTGTTTTTTCTTATGATTATCCCATTGATCGGTGACAGTGACGCATCCCGAAAGAATAAACATTGTGGCGGCTAACGCACCAATCATAAGGGTGAGTTTGGGGATCAGGGTTTTGACCATAATCGGCCTCCCATTAGAATTTGGGGTTAATATAAAACACTAAACAATCATCTACTCGTCATCATATGACCCTTAAAACTTTGCATTGATAGGATAGCCTGTCAAGACAGTCACCCCGCTCACCTCATGTTGGCCGCAATACCACCCCCAAAAAATAAAAAAGGCGAGGCACCCAACGGGGTAGCTCGCCCTATAATTATTCATTTTGATAAAAGATCACTCAACCGGGCCGCCAGCGTCTTTCCAGGCGTTAAAGCCGCCAACATTATAGACAGTCGGATAGCCCATCTCATGTAGTGTACGGCCAGTTAGCGCCGCCATTCCGCCGGCCGCGCAAACAACCATAATCTCTTTATCCTTGGTCAAGGCGGGGTTATACAGCTTTGATGTATCATCAGCCGCAAACTCAATAACCCCGCGCGGGATACGCAGCGCTCCAGCAATCGTGCCTGTCTGATCAATATCCTTACCATCACGAACATCAATAAACACAACATTGCTATCGCCATGGCGCGGGATAGCCACCTCAGGGCTGAGCCGCTCAACAACTTGATTGGCTTCTTCCATATATTGGCTTGCGGTTTTTGGTGTTTGTCCCATGAGTCTCTCCTCTCAACAGTATTAATCTTTCTTATATATAAGTGGCCAACACGCAGACAACATCCGCCGCCTCTATTTTA
>NZIT01000064.1 GCA_002691725.1 SAR116 cluster bacterium
CTAATTCTCGTATTCGAGCAAGTAAATTATTTATTGAACTCAAACCACCATCTGCAGTTTGTGCAAGTAATTTCCCTTCCCCTCCATTGGCGATTGCTTTTTGAATTGATAAAATTTGGGCATTAAGCCTTGAAATTGGACCGATTGATGATGGATCATCTGAAGCATCATTAATTCTCTTACCTGACGATAATCTTTCTGTACTTTCAGTCATCTCTTTAATTTGATTAGTCATATTTCTTTGAATAAATTGAGAAGTAGACAGACTACCAATATTAAGCATAAATAAATTCCTCCATGAAATAAATTAATTTTAGAACATTGATTACGACTGAAATTGGAATTTGTTTAGTTATTTTAAAAAAAAATTAAAATATTATATGCTTAACATTTAATTGACGAATATGCTTTAAGCCTTTTGCTAAATTTATTATGATTTTTTGATAGGTTTTGTAATTTTTTTTCTGTGGATTTTATATTTTCTAAATTATTTTCTACAAGCGTCTCAATTCTTTTCCTAATATGATTTTTTTTAATCTCACTCTTTTTAATTTTTTCAATTAGCGATCTCCTTTGAGCGTCAAGAAATGATATTTGAGTGAATTCATTATTATAAATTAAATCTGAAATTTTTTTTGATAGATTTTCTAATAAATCCAAATCTGAGTTAAGGCTATTCATCATTATTTCTCTAAAGATGGTATTTCTTGCCATCCTTCCATTATTTGATTAATAACATCAATAGCTTTGATAATTCCGTTTTCAATTTTTTGACTGAAACCTCTAATGATTTCATGACGACAGTACTCATATAATTGAAAAAGGTTATTTGCAATATCTAGTGCTTTTTCAAAATCTAAGCTTGTTTGAAGACCATAAATAATAGACAAGGATTTACTTAAATTTTTGGACTTTTGACGTGCATATTTTTCTTCCAAAGCATTATAAGGTAAAAAATTATCTTGTTTTCTTTTTCTCTCATCTTGAATGTCTAAGACAATTTTCTCCATTGAATTAACAAGTTCTTTCATCAATGTTCTTACTATTTCGTGCGAGGAAATAACTGAGTTTGATGATTGCTCTGTTTTTTTATAAGCGTCAATGTATTGGCTATTTACCATAATAGAGACTCAACTTTAGGAAATTAATGTCAAAAATTTGATTTTTCATAGTTATTATGTTTAATTAACTTCATGATTATTAATAATTCACAAAATCCATATGCTATTAATGAAATTTATGCTTCCAAACCTTTAAGGAATGAAAGCTCTAGTCTATCTGCAAACAGTATGCCAACAAATGATAGAATTGTTAGAGAAACTGGAGTTACAAAAAGAGCCTTAAATAATTCCCCACCAAATTTTATTAGACATGTGTATATTAACAACCAATCTGCCAGTAATGGTTCACTTACTGAAAGTTTCATAAGATCTAGGGCTTCCTTATCTCCTTCATATTTTCATAATGAAATAGTTTCTCGTTATAATATGATAAGTACTGTCCCAAAAAACCTTATAGAATTAAAAAAATCAGTTGAAAAATACGCTTGATCAGATTTAGCTAATTTTGGCATAACAATTGCAGTGATTTCCCAGCAATTAATCTGGAGATCAATATGCCAACAGTAAACTCTAATACTGCATCACAGTTTGCACTTAATAAAATGACTGCAACTGAGCGTGATATGACAACGGCAATGGAACGTCTTTCTTCTGGAAAGCGAATTAATCATGCAGGTGATGACGCGGCTGGTGCAGCTATTGCAGATAGAATGACAGCACAAATTAAAGGACTAGAGCAATCAGTAAGAAACGCAGCTGATGTGATTTCTATGGCGCAAGTTACTGAAGGTGCCTTAGATGAAAGTTCATCAATAATCCAAAGAATAAGAGAATTAGCAATACAATCAGCATCAGACGTTATGAATGCAGAAGAACGTTCTTATTTAGATGCAGAAGTTGTTCAAATGTTAGCAGAATTAGATCGTGTAACGAGGGATACTACTTTTAATGAAATAGCAGTTTTAGATGGATCTTTTGCTGACAGACGATTTCAAATAGGAACACATGAAAGAGAGTTTGCTCAATTATCAATTTCTTCTATGAGATTGGATAGCTTGGGAGCTTACAAAGCTAAATCTCAGGGAACTGAGACAACTGATATTGCTAACAGTGCAGTTGACAATGATAATTTGGCATTGAATGCTTATGCAGTTGCGGATACTTCTGAAGCTAATCTTATACAAGCTGAATCATTTACTATTCATGGTATATTGGGTAGTTCGTCTGTTACAGCCGCTGCAGGATCAAATATAAGAGATATAGCTACTTCAGTTAATGCCGTTTTTGACTCTACTGGTGTTACAGCTATAGCCTCTACTCAACTTAAACTGCAAGCTAAAACTTTAGATGATGCTTACAACGGTCAAACTAGCGTTTCATTCAGCATTCAAGGAAAAAATTCCACAGCTGTTACAATTGCTGCAAACCTCACATTAAGTCATAATGAAGGAAGTTCTACATTATCAGAACTAAGAGATTCAATTAATAATTATACGACAACGACCGGTGTTACTGCAACCTTATCTACAGATAAATCATCAATAATCATGGTGCAAAACGAAGGTTACGATATCAAATTAGGTGATGTAAATTTTGCTGGTGATACAACTACAACAGGTTCCAGAAGAACATTATTAGTAACTAGTTTAGATAATGATGAAGTTGTAGCAGGCGATGCAGTTTCACTTGGTGATACAAATGTAACTGCGACTGATGATGACGGTATATTTACAGGAAACCCCTCTGGAGCTATAGTTATTGGCGGCAAGGTTGGTGTTACTGGGGCAACAGATTTCACTACCTCTGCTACTGCAAGTGCTACTGCTGCTGCTTCAATTGTAGCAAGTACTGATTTAACTTCTTTTGGTGCGGCTAATATGACTTTAGTAGACGCTACACAAACAATAAACTCATTTGTAACTTTAACTGGTACTGCCGCTTTTGCTGTTAATTTTACTATTACTGGAACAGATATTTATGGAAATGCACAAACTGAAACAGTTCCAGGATTAGGAAGTGCTACAACAGCTACATCTACCAAGATTTTTGGAACTATCTCTCAAATTGCTGTAAGTGGAAGTGTTGCTGCAAGTGTTTCTGTAGGAACATTAAATACAATTGCTAATCAATCTGCTCTTGTAACAATCGAAAGTACTGCTAGTGATGAAAGTAACAAAACTTTTACAGTAACTGGCATAGACATGTCTGGAAATGCTCTAATAGAAGTTATAACAGGCCCAGAAGCTAATAAAACAGTTACCGGAAGGCGTATATTTAAAGAAATTCATACAGTAGCTACTACGGTAGCAACAAGTGGAGCTATTAAAATTGGTGTAAAGGCAGCAGATTCTGTTATTGTCACAGGACAACTAGAAATGTCTTCCAGTAATAGCTTTACAGTAGTTGGTGAAGATGGAAAAGGTTTATTTGAAGCATCACCTGGCGCAGCCTCATTAGATAAATTATCAGGCGTGAACGTAAAAACAAGACAATCATCAATTGATGCACTTCGAGTTTTAGACAGGTCATTAGATAGAATTCATAAAGAAAGAGCTAAATTAGGAGCATTGATGAGCCGAATGGAGAAAGCTATTAACAATCTTTCAAATGTTGCTTTAAACACAAATGCCTCACGAGGAAGAATTGAAGATGCTGATTTTGCAGAAGAGTCTGCAAGGTTAACGAAAGCTCAAATTTTGCAACAATCTGCAATGGCAATGATAGCACAAGCAGGAAAAGCACAACAAAATGTNCTTCAATTATTACAAAACTAAAGAGTTTAAAAATTGAATAAAAAAAAGACCACCTAAAGGTGGCCTTTTTCCCTTAATCTCTCCAATTTATCCTTGAAGAAGAGCTAATAAGTTTTGCTTAGAAGCATTTGCTTGAGCTAACATAGAAGTAGCAGCCTGAGATAAGATCTGACTCTTAGTCATTCTTGATGTTTCAGCTGCGAAGTCTGCGTCCATAATTCTTGACTTAGCAGCTTCAGTGTTAACCTTCAAAGTTGTTAAGTTGTTTATAGAAGCATCTATTCTATTCTCAATAGCACCAAATGATGATCTAAATAAAGACACCTGTTCAATAGCTTTATCAATTTTAGCTAAAGAACTATTTGCCTGAGATTCAGTTCTTACATCAACACCTTGACTTGCAACTTCAAAAGACTGACTTTGGTTTTGAAGGCCAAGTTTATCAAGAATGGTATTTGTTGCTCCATTTTCAGCTATAAGAGTAGTATGATCTTTACCTACAGCTTGAATTTGAATTGGTGTCTTATCTTCGTTAGATAGACTCATCATACCTTTAGCTACAACTCTGTCTCCAACCTGGTAAGTACCAATTTTCGCACCTTGAGATTGAAGAGCAGCATTAGTTGTTATGCTTGTGATAGTATGAAAAGCTGTAGATCCATTTACTTCACCATGATTGTTATTTAATGCAATAACTTCACTTATAGTTGCGCCAAAAGCATCAGTTCCAACAACAGTAAAATTAACAGCGTTATTACCTGTGTAGTTACCAGCATTACCAGATATTGTTACAATTGCACCATGTAAATCAATTGATGATCCACCAGACACTTTTTCACCTGATAAAGTTAAAGAACTAGCAGCAGTATTAGTTGCACTTGAAAATAATGAATCGTCATCAAATCCTTGTTCACTATCGAGTNCTGCTCTACCATTGAAACCAACATCGTAAGCTTGTACTGTAGCTGTTCCACTTATGCGTAGTCCTGTTACAGTGTGAAATACTGTACTACCTTGTACTTGCANATTAACAGTACCAGCACTATTATNAGTAAAAGCAATTTCTTCTGTAATAGTCGCACCAGCAGCATTTGTTCCAGTAACAACTAACTTAGCGTTAGTTCCAGTATAATCTGCTACAGCCTGTTGGTTTATTACAACTCTAGAGTTAACAACTTCACCTATTAAACTGCTTCCAGATGTATCAATCGACTCGTTTGCAACAGTAGCTTGTGTTTGACCAGCTAGCAAACCGTCAAGATCATAGGTTCCGTTACCAAAACCTGTGAAAATTGAATTGCCTTGAACGTCTTTAGCAGCAGTTAAGAAGTCATTATCTGAGTTTGCAACGATTATATCAACACCAGACGCACTAGAAATTTTTACAGTACCATCTGAATTAGATGTAGCTCTTAAATCACCAATGTTTGTATTATTGATCGCTGTAACAACAGCTGATGCACTAGTTGCAGTAGTTAGATCTACACTTGAACCATTAATCTTAAAAGAAGTTCTTGATGTAGGCTGTGCAGCTTGAAAATCAAATGTAAGTGTTATAGCATTTGTAGCGGTTGCAGTAACGNCATGTTCAACAGTCTTATCATTAATTGCTTTTGCAACATGTGCAGCTGAACCTGAAGTAGATCCACCAATTAACACACCATTAATTTTAACTTCATTTGCAGCTAACGCTGTTCCGCTAACAGTATCTGATTCAACAACATTCGGAACGGTACTTTCATTAAGACCAAAAGCTTTTAGGTCATCTATTGTACCAGATCCACCAGTATAACCGTTTTCAACTGAACCAGCTTCAACTCTAACACCTGAACCGTCAAGATTTTTAACATCTAGAAAACCAGTATAAGTTCCGGCNGTAAAACCTACAGAAGCTGAATTACTAGCAATGATAATATCATCACCTGTGGAATTTGCTAATGTTATTGTATTATCAGAGTTTTCAATAGCTGTGATACCAGAAACTGATTCGTTAATATTACTAACTAAACCAGACAAAGAACTTGCAAGATTAACAGTTTCACCATTAATAGTGAAAGTCTGTGTCATGTTAAAAGATCCCATATTATCAGATGTCAATGTATTATATGCATTAACCTCAGCACCATGAACGCCGGTATTTGCATTAATTGCATCAGCAATACTTTTTGCTGTATTAACTGTTGATCCACTCAAATCTGTTGTAAAATCTGAAGCTAATGCATTAAAACCATTGATTTTAATATCGGAAGCAGCAATTGTTTGGATTGTACCAATTTCAAATGTACTACCTGCTGAGNNGTCAGTTGCTGCAACTTTTACTTCTATAGAAAATACTTGTGAATATGTATTACTTGATAAAACAGTAGTTGCATTTGGACCTGTTACATCTTCTGTCTGGTCATTACCGTTAAGATCTTTACCTATAATTGTTAAAGTAACACCTGAGTCATTTGCGTTAGATGTAAAAGCTATTTTTGAATTAAAATCAGTGCCAGCATTTACACCGTCAAATGTAACTAAACCTGTAGCAATTGCACTTGCTGCTGTGTTAGCTACTAATAAATCATCTGCGCCAACTCCAGTTGACAAATAATTTGTCTTAGCAACTCTTTCAGAACCTAATGAGGATGTACCTGTAGATCCCTGCAAACCAAGCGCTAACGAATTTGATCTTTCTAAATTTACTTGTAATGAATTTTCAGCATTCATACCAATTTGAAAAGTAACATTTTCGTTTGATCCGTCTAAAAGCTTAACATTGTTAAAATGTGTGGTTGCTGCTATACTATCAATTTCAGCGGTAAGCGCATCAACTTCAGATTGAATCATAGCTCTGTCGTTTGCTGACAAAGTGCTATTTGAAGCTTGAACTGATAATTCGCGAACTCTTTGTAAAATGTTTTCCATTTCACCAAGAGCACCTTCAACAGTCTGTGTCATTGAAATAGCATCATATGAATTTCTGATAGCTACATCTAAACTTCTTACCTGAGCTTCCATTTTAGAAGCAATAGCTGATCCAGCAGCATCATCTGCGGCTGAATTAATTCTTAAACCAGATGAAAGTCTTGCCATTGCATCATCTAATTCTGCGTTTTGTTTTTGCATATTTTGTTGAGCGGCTAATGCACTCAAATTTGTATTAATGCTGTTCATAACAATTTCTCCAAGTTAATAAAAGGTTTTTAAGAACATCTCGGTTTTAATAAAAAACACAAAAATTTATCAAAAAATTAAATGTTCGTAATTATTTACGGCATTACAAAAAAATGTTTAGAAATTTAAAATAAATAAGATAATTAATTTATATTGAATTTTTTTAGATATAATTCTTCCATGCTTCTTGCATAGCGCTAGGAGACAAATGAATATCTTCTAAATGCCAGATTCTATTGGAAAAACCATTACCTTTATTAGTCAATTTATGTAAGTCTAAAAACTTAAATTGTTTTTCTTTCGTTTGTTTGAGAAGTTCTTTATTAAATAGACTAATGACTTCAATTAATTTTTTAATATCATCTTTAGTGTAAAGACTTAAATCAAGATTTGGGCATGGAACACCTTGTATAATAATTTTATGATTATATTCTCTATTTTTTAAACTAACATAATCAAAATAATCAGAAATTGTTTTTTTAATTACTTTATTTGCATCACTAGAGTTGATTTTTTTGATGTAATGCATTATTCCACCGTCGATTCTACAGTCAATTTCTCCAATTGATAATAAAACATAGCTAGATTTGGGTATATCATTAAAGATTAACTCAAATTTTCTTTTATATTGGTTATTTTGCTTATTACCTAGATGCCATTGTTTGCAACCCATTATTAATTTAGCATCACAAGTAAACTCTTCATCTAAATATTTAATATAAAGTAAGTGGCTTGCCAATGAATGACTATCTCCTATTACATATAAAAATTTATTGTCTGTGTTTTTTAACTTCTTTTGAGTTTTAGTATCATGCCATTTGAGGATTTTAGATAAGTATTGATGATATATTTGTTCATTTTTGGAGTTATTTGATAGACTTTCGATATCATATAAAGATGCTTTTAGAATATTTTTACAATTTACAAAATTACCTCTTAAAAATGCTGAAATAGATAAAGAAACCCCTGCCCTGAAACCAATGTCTTTTTCTTTTATTTTTTTTATATTTTCTAAAATATTTATTGCTTCATCATTTTCATTTAGATTATGTAATGTTGACGCAAGATTTAAAGCAGCATCATAATATTTAGGGTTAATAGTTAGTGCTTCCTTGTAATTTTGTGCAGCTTCCTCCAGCCTACCAAATAGAATTAATAAATTTGCTAAATTGTTGTAAGATTCAAAAAAATTTGGTTCTAATTCAATAACTTTTCTGAAATTTAATTCAGATGATTTGAAATCCTTTAACTTACGAAGTGTTATTCCTAAGTTGTTGTATGCTGATATAAAATTTGTATTTAATTTAATTGCGTTTCTAAAACAAATTTTAGCATCATCAAATTTTTCTAATTCATGAAATACTAAACCTAAATTGTTGTGTAACTCTGGCATTGCAGGATTTAAAATTATTAAATCATCTAATAAAAGCCTAGCCTCATTTAGTTTTCCTGAATCTTTAAGGACAACACTTAAATTATTTTTTATACTTAAATTATTTGGATCAATTTCAATAGCTTTTTTAAAACTTAATTCTGCTTCCTCAAATCTTCTAAATTTAATTAGAATCAGACCAAGGGTATTTATTGCTTGAATAAAATTAGGTTTTAAATTAATCGCATTTCTTATATGAAACTCAGCTTTCTCAAAATAACATAACTCGTAAAAGGTAGCTCCTAAGTTATAGCAAGCTTCTGGATAATCTTTTTTTATTTTTAAAGCTTGTGTTAAAACATTTTTTGATTCTTCTAACTTACCTAAATCTTTTAATGTACTTCCAAGATTATTATAAGCTTGATGAAAATTAGGATCTAAAGATATTACTTTTCTAAAAGTTTCTTCAGCTTTTTTTAATTTTCCAGATACCTTGTACAAATTTGCTAAATTGTAATGAGCTATAGTAAAATTTGAATTCAACGAGATTGATCGTCTAAAACATTCTTTGGCCTCTTCTAGCTTTTCTGATTTTTCTAGACTTATTCCAAGATTATTATAAATATCAGGGATTTTTGGATATATTTTGATTAATTTATTATGTATAACTATAGCATCTTCATATTTACCTGATTGATGTAATTCGAAAGCTAGTTTTTGAAGGTGTGCTCTCTCAAATTTTATCCCTGCTGTTTCAGCTTGATGGACTAATTGATTTGCTTTATCAATTCGTTTGTCTCTTATTAAAATATCAATATAACTTACCCAAAACTGCTCTATTTTAGGATTTGCCGTCAACGCCAAGTTAAATAAATTTAAAGCTTCTCTAGTTTTGTTTTTAGAAACACACAAAACTCCTAAATTATGATTGGCATCTGCATTATTAGGATTTGTTTTTAAGACAGATCTATATAATTTTTCTGCTTTATTTAAATTTCCATTTTGATGAAAATAGACACCTTCTTGAATTTTTTTTTGAATATTAGATTTCATTTAATTTCAATTTCTCAAATTTTAAAATTAGCTTAGTATCAATCTTTATTTATCAATGCATTTTTCAAGCCAGATTTTAAATTTAAATCATCAAATGGAATAAGAATTGCAAGTAGTTAAAAAGAGGTATTACATGAACCAGAATTTACTTTATAAAATTGATAAAGCTGTCAAACAAAAAAAAAATCCTGAGGAAATTGCTAAAATATGCCGCGAATATCTCTTAAAATTTCCAAAAAATCTAAGAGTTATAAATATTCTAAACAATCTGAAATTAGAAAAAGAAGAAATTTTTTCAAAATCCATTATTGAATTAAATGATTATATTCAAACTAATCAACTACAAAAAGCTTATGATTTAGGAATAGAATTGTTAAAAAATAATGATAATAATTCAAATTTATTTACAATTATTGGTGATATTTTAAAAAAATCTAATCATTTTTTAGAAGCTTTAGATTATTATATTAAAGCATTTCAAAATGATAATGATTATGAACGTGTTAATTCAAAGTTGTATAATTTTCTAATGACAACCAATGCTTCTGAATATCTCCAACAATGGGCAAAAGGTTTTGAAGTTCTTTTATCTAACAAGAAAGATCTTGGTCATTCAAAATTAAATTTAATTTCTAACAAAGGGATAAATTATTTTAAATTAAATTCATTCTTTAAAAAACTATCAAAATACTCTAGTAATGATTTTTCAAACTCATTTTTATCAGAACTTAAAGATAAAAAAGAACTTAGTATTATAAAAACTAGCATAGAAGAAATTTCTAGAAATAAACTTTTTTTATTGTGTATTGAAGAGTGTCAAGTCAGTGATATTGATACAGAAAAACTTCTAACCTTCATAAGGAAATTTATATTATTAAATATAAATGATGTTAAATTTACAGATAAAATTTATAACCTTATTGAAAGTTTAGCTCTAAACAGTTTTTTTAACGATTACATTTTCTATATAACTGAAGAAGAGACAATACTAGTAAACTCAATTGAAAGTAATATTAAAATTGATAAAGAAAAAATTACTGCAGAAGTAATGACAAAAATTTTAATTTTAGGTATGTATAAAAATTTATCTAATTCAGCATTCATAAAAAATTTGAGAAACAATAGACTATCAACTAAATATTTCAATTATACTTTTTATAATCCTTTAAAAGAAAAACAATTTGTAAAATCTGTTAAAAAATTTGGCGATATAAAAAATTGCGTTTCATTTAAAGTAAAAAAACAATATGAGAGCTTTCCTTACCCTCAGTGGATTTATAGTGACACTTACAAACAAAAAACTAATCTAAAGAATTATATAAACTCGTTGGGTTTAAAAGTTTACAGTGATGAAATTTATTCAAATAATAATAAGTCTTTTCTTATTGCAGGTTGTGGCACAGGTAAAGAAGCATATGAATATAATGAACTACTAACTGATGTATCAATAACTGCAATAGATTTAAGTGAAAAAAGTCTTGGGTACGCAATACGAAAATGTAATGAGCACGACCAACATAATATAGATTTTTTAAATGGTGATATTTTAAATCTAGGAAAAATTAACAAAAACTTCGATATTATTATATCGAATGGAGTTATCCACCATATGGAAAATCCGAATAAAGGCTTTGAAATTTTAAATAAGTGTTTGAATAAAAATGGCTTATTAAAATTATCACTTTACAG